>NZ_JASJFB010000627.1:0-16093 GCF_030065455.1 Microcystis sp. M53602_WE12
AAATTTTTGCCAGTCTTCATCTTGCCAATTAGTATATTCTGAAATGTTGTTTGGCTCAGGGGAAATTAATCGGGTAAAGTTGGCAATTTTTTCAACAATGTCATCAGGTAATCGGTCAATCTGTTGGTGAAGTTCTTGACGAATTGTAGCAGACATAAGTTAAATTATTTGATTAAGGTGTAGAATGGATATTATTGATTATAACTCAGATATTGGGTGGTAATTTGGGAAAAAGT
Organism: Microcystis sp. M53602_WE12; assembly: GCF_030065455.1. NCBI lineage: Bacteria > Bacillati > Cyanobacteriota > Cyanophyceae > Chroococcales > Microcystaceae > Microcystis > Microcystis sp. M53602_WE12. Next base: position 237 of record NZ_JASJFB010000627.1, read on the forward strand.
AATGTTGGGTTTCTACAAGAGCAGCGATCTGCTACGCAGTGCCTTCGGCATCGCACTCCTCATCCCCAAAAAGCGATCGCACTTGGCGTTCCTATCCCAAGCAGTGACAATTTTAAAGTTTAATCAACAAGATGACAGCGATCGCACTACAAGATCGGCATCTGTGATTGATGTACGGCGAAACTCATTTAATTCTTGTTGAGATAGGGGGAGACAGTCCGAATCTGCTTCGGCTGCTTTGTCAATTTCTTCCTCAGTCATTGCTTCAACTTTTTCCCAATCTGTCTTACCATGACTAACATTTTCGGGATCAAGTCTGACTCTGGTAATATTGTCGTCGTTCATTTTTATTGGCTCTCCTTGCTGAAATAATGCGGTATCTGCCGTTTCTTTTGGTATAGACGACCAATAAAACTACTTGATTAACTATACCGATTACTTGAATTCTAGTTTCATTATAATCACGTTTATCTTCTCTTTCCAGACAGTTGGGATCTAGAAAAATGTTTTTTGCATCTTCAAAATCAATTTTATGCTTGATCAAGTTGGCAGCAGCTTTATTATTGTCCCATTCTATCTCCATTTTATCGAGATTTTGTATCTAGTTCATAATATTTTGGATTATACATGATCGCCCTTTCCCATCATCAAAAAGCGATCACCAACTCCGAAACCTTGCTAACATAATAAAAAATCATATTCAATAAACCTCATCGTGAGTTCCAATATCAATTAGGTTGATCTCTTCTTCTTGGGTTTCAGGGTTTGATTCAAAATTGAAAATAATTCGACAATCATATTCAACAGAAAAAGCCCAAGCACCTGACAATTTCCCCTTTAGTTTATGGCTGCGTAATATTGGATTATAGAGATCGTCAGCGAGTAGTCTCAATTTGGCTTCTATTTTTGATTTTAAGTCGGGTTGTCGTTTAATCCTTGTTTTGAAAGCGCGTTTAAATGATTGGCTAAAAACCAAGTTAATCATTGTTTAGTTCGGCAATAATGGAATCAACATCTCCTCGAAAAACATTACCATTTTGATAGTCTTGTCGAGCTTGAGAAATATTTTGAGCAATTTGTTCTCGTCTTTTTTCGATTTGCCGATGTTTAACAATATTGATCAAGTCATCTTGTTCATCAAAAGAGAGATAGTCAATCATTTCTAAGATTTGACTAAATTGCATTGTTGGCGGCATTGTTACTTTCCCCTTTTTCAATACAGACTTTTATTTTACTCTGCTTGGGCAATAATGACATCCGCGATCGCGGATCGATGACAACTTTCCAACTCACAAAGAGAGATCGCCCCTCTTCATTCCCAAAAAGCGATCGCCCTTGGCGTTCCTATCCCAAGCAATGACAATTTCAGAGTTTAATCAAGAAGATAACAGCGATCGCACTGCATCAATGTGCATGGTGCGTTCCCAAAAATCGATCGCTGGAGCAGTAGGACTTGCATTAGGGAACGCACCCTACGGCGATAGCGATCGCCTCTCCTTATCCCCAAAAAGCGATCGCCCTTGGCGTTCCCATCCCAAGCAATGACAATTTTAAAGTTTAATCAACAAGATGACAGCGATCGCACTACAAGATCGGCAATCATAGTTCAATTCCATTGATCCAAATTTCATACTCGCTTATATCAACTTCATCATTCCAAACGATTCCGCTACCTGATGGATCAAGTTGAAAGTTTTTAAAGAAAGCATAGTTTTTAAGGGAAGAAAACATCGTTTTTTCTAGTAGATTTTCACAGTTATATTTTCTAGCTTGATGATTAGAAAAATGCACCAATAGAGTATAATTTTCAATGATTTCGGCTGATGTTATTTTGGGATAAAGCATTGTTTTATTTCAAAGGTGGTAATTTATTAAATTCTTGAGTGTTCCACATTTTCAATAATTCTGATTGATAGATTGTTGCCCATTCTACAACCATTTTTGTGGCTCTATTAGGTAAGTCTCCTTCAATGATTTCTAAGGTTTCCAGATTAAATAGGGCGTTATATTCTCCATAAATCGCATGAAAATGGGGAGGTGGATGATCGGCAAAAAAGATTTTAATGATAATTCCATAAAATCGAGTAATTTCTGGCATAAATCTATTTTTATAAGTCTTGCTTTATGACAAAAATATTATAACAAAGCTTGTTGGGTTTTGTTACCTCGACCTAAACGACAAGATCAGCAATCGCACTCCTCATCCCCAAAAAGCGATCGCCAGTGACGTTCCTATCCCAAGCAATGGCAGTTTTAAAGTTTAATCAAGAAGATTACGGCGATCGCACTACGTTCTTCGGCATCCCACTGACAGCTGCCATCAATGTGCATGGTGCGTTCCCAAAAATCGATCGCTGGAGTAGCAGGACTTGCATTAGGGAACGCACCCTAGGACTGAGTTATACATTGTTTTTCTTTGTCAGTTAAATCAATATATTCAGTTTGTATTCGTTTATTCTTGATTAGTATTCTAAAATAAGGACATTTCCCATTTACTGATAAATCTTTATCATCATTCCCTTTCCTGAATTTAATTATTTCAAATTGGTCGGGATTGAATTTATGTAAAAATGTTATTGGTACACCCATAACCCCCTTGAAGTCTAGGGGAATGTCTTGAGTTTTATTGACATTAATTCCATCATAATTGTCATATTTTGGATATTCAGCTTCATTGCCAAAATATCTTTTTGTGAGAGCCATATCTTCCTGTCGTTTTGATGTGTCTAAGTTGGTTAACCATAAACAATTATTTGGAGAAACTATTCTATTTCCAGAATTGTCAATACGAGCTTCTGTTCCATAAAGTTCATATTGTTCGGGAACAATGAAACCAGAAATACCTCTACCAAGATTTATTCCTAACCAGGCTTTGTTTTCTTTAATTAGTTTGAAAATTTCTTTATAGGTTATTGCATTAATATTGCCAATTATCAAAAACTTTTTATCGTATTTAACTAATTGAGCTACATATTCTCTGAATAAGGAAAATGGGGGATTAGTCACAACAACATCGGACTTTTTTAATAGTTCAATACTTTCAGGACTACGAAAATCTCCATCCCCATTAAAGTAAACAATGTCAGGGGAAATAGGTTTATTTTTTTCTCTCTCTGTACCTGTATATTCAAAGAAAAAACCCTTTTCATCTTCTTCTGTATTAAATAAATCTCTCACTTGTTCTCGATAACAAGATGTTATTATTTTTTTTAGACCTAACTTTTTGAAGTTTGCAGCAAAATACTTAAAAAAGTTACTAATTCGGGGGTCATCGCAATTGCAATAAACTACTTTATTTTCAAAATGACTTTTATAGTGTTGCAACTCACTTTCTATATCTGAAAGTTGTGTATAAAACTCGTCACTTTTTAATTTTTTAGCATTTTGCAATAATTTATTTGTCGCATTTCTTACCATGTTCAACCTTTTTTGATTTAAAAATGTTTTGTTTTTAGTTATTTACTTTTGGTTATCTGATTAAATATTTCACTGCCTAATACTTGAAGAGAGGTTTTAGAAATTTCAAGCATAATATCAAACATTTTTTTGATATCCCATTTTTCTCCATTCCCTTGTGTGTATATAGAAGTTGCTTGAAGCATTATGGTTTTATCTTTATGTTTGACAAACTTATTCTTACACAAATTGGTATTAATTGGCATTCCATAATTTGCAGAAGTTAATCGATCTAATCTATTTAACGTTCCTGAATTATATTCGAGCGTTACAACCCTTCCATCGGGTGTTTTAATTGAAATATTTTCTGTTAAAAAATTTGAGCCTTCAAGAAATAAGACATAAGGAAAATGAGATTCAGATAACATCAAATTAGCGATTTCAGATATGTTTTTATGCGACCTTTCTATTGCATTACCAGCAGCCATCAAGTCTTGATTATTATTCTTACCTACCAGTTTACCGTTTTTGATATTTTCAATGTCTTTTCCTTGACGTTTAGCTTCCGAGACTAAAACGATTCTCCAATTACCGTTATCGTCTTTTACTTCTATTATTCCACCATCAGGTCTAATACTTGAATCTGATACAAAAAGGGTTTGCCCTAATTCTGGGTCAACTTTCTTTAATGCTTCGTTTATTTCTTCTTTTTTTATACTTCTTTTGTATTGAAAAGATAATTGAGGAAACTCCTTTTTAAGTTGGTCAATAACAAGATGTGAAATTTCTCCAACTATTGTTTCGTGTGATTTTGCTTCAGCCCCAAATATACCAGCTACACCTTTAGACTCTTTATGTTGATTCGTTAATCTTTTCGATTGATTTTTTTTAGACATAATGTATCTTTTCCTTACTTAAACTTTCTGCTTTCTGCTACGGGTAATGTATGTATAACTACATATTATACAGAAACTTTCTGTCTAACACTCTCCAGAGTAACGATAGGTGGAAACTTTCGGCATATTCCCCCATTTTAGCGCAATCGCCCGAACTTTTCCCCATATCATACCCAAGAGCTTATTAGCCAGATTAAACAACCTCTTTTAAGTGGATTCCTAACAACAAGCTCAAATAAAATAGACTTTTCGGGAAGTGTAGCACTAAGTCTTCAATCCACCCCACAATTACCTAATTTGGCTCTTCGGGACTTGGTATGGTTCGATAGGGGGGCATAAATCGACTCAATCCTTATCTGGTAAGAGACTTAATTGATTAGTTCGCTCTAGATCAAAAATAATTGACAAAAATCGCTAAATGCCTTTCTATATAAGGGTTCCATCCCTTATAACCCCCGTCCATTGCATAACAATTACCGAAGAGCCCTTTTTGATTGCCAAAAAGTCTAAAACTATTATCCCACAAGGTTTTTAGCTCTATGCAGCCAACCCTATTTATTGGTGTACTTGCAAATGAAGGACATAATGACCTAAAATCAGGTTATCTGACCATAATTCGTACTCTAGACGCAAATATTCGGGGAAATTATTCCCCTCTAATTTGAGACTACGGGTATAGTTGCGGAGGCGAAAAGCGTAACCCGGTTGAGGACTTTCGGCATTTAACCAGTAGCGACTGACACCAAAAACCCCTTGCTCCCAAAAATGACGATAGGCGAATCTTCCCTGGCCCTGCATGGTCATAATTACCCGATTAGCTGAAATTTCTAGCCAAATTAATTTATTTTGCTTATTTTCGGGTTTAAGTGTCTCTATTTCTGCGAGAGCGACTGGGGGTTGATTGAGGAGAAGATGAAACCGGTGGCGATCCTTTTGGTAGAGGGTAGCGGCAGTGTCTAAAGTGGATAGAATGGGTAGATCTGTCGAGAGCAGACAGAAGGAAACGGGACGGCGGTGATGAGCAAGCATAGACTAGACTTAATGGTGTCCTTATCTCCACAATAGTGGATTCTCTGCCCACCGCTACCGGCACCGGAAATTTTTTTGAGAAAAAATCCAGAAAGCACTTGCATTATTGACAGACTTATGATTATAATTATTAATTGTGAGTAGCCTTCCTCGGTAGCTCAGTGGTAGAGCGGTCGGCTGTTAACCGATTGGTCGTAGGTTCGAATCCCACCCGGGGAGTTAATCAAAAATAGCAGCAATAAGAGAGTATTGCTGCTATTTTAGATGTTTTTAAGTAAGCTGTTGACTATCTAAATTACTCGTTGAGACTGTCTATGAGATGGGAGCGGGGTTGGGGAAATGGGGAATTTCAACTAAAACCCCAAAACCCTAAAACCCCAACACCTAACCCCACCAACAAACTTTTTGCCGCAAACCCTATCTAAATTACTCGTTGAGACTGTCTATGAGATGGGAGCGGGGGTTGGGGAAATGGGGAATTTCAACTAAAACCCCAAAACCCTAAAACCCCAACACCTAAAACCTATCTCCTATCTCCTGACTCCTATCTCCTGACTCCTACCCCCAGGAAAAACTTTTTCAGCAGACCCTAGAGAATTTCAGCGATCGCATTTTCTGGGCCGACTAGAGAAATGTAAGGATTTTGAAAATATTTACTGGCTACCGATCGCGCTTGTTCGGGAGTAATCTGATTAATAGAATCCAGGAAAGTGCGATCGAATTCAATCCCCAAACCTAAGCTTTCATACCAACCGTATAATTGAGCGATTTCGGCGTTAGTTTGTTTACCGAGAGCATATTGACCCAATAACTTATTTTTAGCTGACTGTAACTCCTCCTCACTCAAAGTTACTTTATATAACCTTTCTGCTTCCTGACGCAATCCCGACAGAGCCATGGCTGTGTTTTGGGGTGCAGTTCCCATATAAATGACAAATTGGGAAGAATCGAGACGGGTGGGATAAAAAGCGGAAACATCGTAGGCTAATCCCCGTTTTTCTCGCAATTCCACGAATAAACGACTAGATAACCCATTCCCCAGATAGGTACTCAATAATTTTAAAACGGCATAATCATCCTCTTGCACAGAAGAGCCGGGGTATCCTAACATAACGATCGCCTGTTGACTAGCTTGGACGGTAGTTAAACAGGTGGGCTGAAAATCAAAAGCGGCTGGGGGTAAACTAGATAAAGGAAGATCGGGAATTGACCAACTGCCAAAAATTTCCGTCACTGCTTTTACTGCTTGCTCTAGGGTAATACGGCCAGAAAGACTAATTACCAAGTTATCGGGACGGAAAAAGCGACTATGATAGGCCTGCATATCCTCCCGTTGCAATTGCGAAACCGTTGCCTCCGTACCCAATAAAGACATACCATAGGGATGATCGGGGTACATAGCTGCGCGTAATTGATTAAAAGCCACATTAAAAGGCTGTTCCAATTGAGAGCGAATGCTTTGACGGGTGAGATTTTTCTCTAATTCGATTTCTGGAGGGGGAAAACTGGGAAAACGAATAATTTCCGCCGCTAGACGCAATATATCTAAAAAATCCTTGGTAACGGTCTTTAAACTAACCACAAAATAATCAGTCCCCGTGTCGGCGCTTAAACCGGCTCCCGTGGACTCAACGCGATCAGCAATTTCTAGGGAAGATAACTTTTCTGTACCTTTGGTGAGCAGCACTGCTAACAGACGAAATAAACCCGCTTTTTCGGTTTTTTCCCAACGAGTACCCGCATTTTTGAGAAAAATCCTCCCCGCAACTAACTCCACGGCCGTATTTTCCACCACTAAAAGGGTGATGCCATTTTCTAAGGTTAAGCGGTGAATTGGGGAAGCGGACATCGTTTATTCACAGGGTTGCATTATTGTAATAGCATATCGCTCCGGGGAGAGATACTGACGAGCGAGACGCTGGAGATCTGACGGTTGCAAACTTTGGATAACTTGGGGATAGATCGTTGCTAGGTCGGCAGCTCTCAGGGTTTGATAATATCCATAAAGTCCCGCTAATTGGCCCGGGGTTTCTGTGGAGAAAATATAATCGTTAGCTAATAACTGTTGAGTGCGGTGTAATTCTGCGGGGGTGACGGGATGATCGTGCAGATGTTGGAGATGTTCACAGATAATAGCTTCAATTGCCGCGGTTTGTGAGCTAGATAGCCAAGCACCGATGGTAAAGAGACTGGAATCCCGTTGCAGGGAAAAATTACTGTTAATATCGAGGACGATTTGCGCTTCTTCCCGCAGCTGTCGCACTAACCGCGAACAGCGTCCCCCAGCAAGAATTACCGAAAGCAAGTCTAATCCAAAGGCATCTTCTAGGCGATCGCATCCCGGTCCAGTCCATCCCATCAAGAGACGACAATGTTCTAGGTGGGGTAAATATACTTGGGAGCGACGAATTTCGATCATGGGGGGTTCGGCAGCCACTAGATGGGGAGGGGATTCCGAGGGGACGGGAAATTCCCGAAAAGATTGCCGGATAATTTCTAAAGCTGGTTGGGGTTCAATTCCCCCGATAATCGCCACACACATATTTTCTGGTTGATAATAGGTGCGATGGAAACAGCGCATTTGATTGGGGGTTAATTGCTCTAAACAGGGTTGATCACCTAGAATAGAGCGTCCGTAGGGATGGTTTTGATAGATACTTCCGCAGAGAGTTTGGTAGGCAATCCAATCGGGATCATCATAACAGGCCCGTAATTCTTCTAAAACTACATCTTTTTCCCGATAGAATTCCTCATCGTCAATCTCAGCATGGAGGAGAATTTCGGCCAGATGGGGTAAGGTATGTTCAATTTGATCCACACTGGTGGTGAGATAGAAGTGTGCGTAATCGTGACTGGTGGCAGCGTTGGTCATTCCGCCACAATTTTCGATTAAATAGTCGAAGAGTCCGGGGGGAAGTTTTTTCGTCCCCTTAAAGATCATGTGTTCGAGAAAATGGGCCATACCTAACCATGGGTCGGGTTCAGCGATCGCACCTGCTTTCACCCACACATCCACCACCACCACAGGAGTCACGGGTAAATACTGATGAATTACGGTTAAGCCGTGATCTAATTGCCATACCTGAGCGGGAAAAGAACTTGTTTGACACTGCGCTATCGACTTGATCAATGTCCGTTAACCAGATTTTTTGTTAAATTCTATACATATGTTATCTTATCTCTTGCCTGCTCAACCATTAAAAAACTTTTGTCATGATTTCTAGACAATTCTCCCAAATATCAGCCTTATCGGTGATCAGTGATCAGTTATCAGATGTGATACTAAATCCGTTGAGTATAGGCTACATATCAAGACAGGCAAAAGGCCCTCATGCAAAAGGGAGAATAAATAATCAGTCTTTAATAACCGGATTTAGTGTGATACCAAATCCGTTTTTAATAGTGTGATTGACTCTCAAGTTATGAATTGTTTCTCCCCACACCCCACTCTCCTATACTTTTTAAACAGGATTTAGTATGAGTTTTCGGTTCACTGATTACTGTTTACTGTTTACTGATAACTGAAAAACCCCCTATGACAGAAAATAGAGATAACTTCAACGAAACTTATAATGCACTAATTGAGCGCATTGTCAATCTAACTTTAGAAGGAAAAATTAGGGCTAAATCACAGGTTTATAACCTTTTAGCCGAAGCAGTAAAAAATGGCACAGGAGAAATTTTTGAGCGTTGTTTAACCGAAAAAATAATCGTTACTCGCTCACAGTTAGAAACAAAAATTAAAGCGACTAGGGTTTTGCGGGCCCTGGAAACGATCGAAAGTGAATGGGAAAAATATCAAAAAACCAATCAGCAAAATTCTCTCACTGCAGCGGCGATCGATAATCTGGTGAAAATCGATCGAGAGGATCGTTTACTGACGTTAGTAAATTTAATCGATCCCAATCAAAATAATGCTTTAACCCTAGAACAATTACAACAGTTAGCCAAGCATTTACAGACAGTTTCTCAGCAGCGGGGAGAAGCGGATTTATGGCAAATTGCCACGGGGATTAATCTGGGGTTAAATACTTGGTCAAATTTATCGAATGATCTCACCAGTTGGCTCTACGAACAAAATCGCAATCTTGGTTTTACTAATGACAATGAGCGAGTGACTCCTTGGCAAATTTGGGCAAGTAAAGTTAATCCCTCTTGGTTAAAACGAGTCTTAGAAAGTTTAGCTAATCAACAAGCTTTTCATCCTCTCACTCAGGATTTAACTTTAACCGATTGGGTAGAAACTGCTATTGTTTTTCAATATATCCAAAGAGGACTAATTAACTTTTTTGATCAGCGCATCTATAGCGAAAAATTAGGAGCCAAATTATCCATCTCTACCTTTCTCACCTTTGCTTTAATTTGGTCGCTGTTAACCAATAGTTTCGAGCAAGTTAGTAAAAATTCTCTCTATAGTCGGGGCTGTTTTCAGATGGCTTTACAAATTCTGAGAACCTTTGCTCAACGGGATTATTTTCCTTTATACGGAGGAATTTTTGCCTCCTTTTCTGGCAGTTATCTCAAGGATGCGTTAGACTATTTATCAATTCCTCTGCGTTATGTGGAAGGCACGGGAGAAAAGGCGAGAATTTTAACTTTAATTGCCTATTCTAATCGCATTCGCGGCGACTATCGACAGGCCAGAGAATGTCATCAACAAGCTTTAGAAATTGCCCGTCAACAACAGGATTATGCTTGTGAAATAGCTAATTTAAACCATTTATCCCGTCTCAATGCTATCCAGAAAAACTATGCAGAAGCGATTAATTTAAGTCAGAGAGCTTTAATTTTAAGTCGTCAACAGGGTAATAGTTTAGGACAGGCTAACGCTTTAGCTAATTTGGGTTATAGTCAGGTACAGGAAGCGCAACAGTTAGAGAGATACGATCCCGAAATTTATCAAAGTTCGATCGAGTATTTACAGCAGGGATTAAAGTTAGCGGAAAGTCTCCAAGATTGGCAGAGTAAATCCCTTTGTTGTAGCAGTTTAGGTCTAGCATATCTTATCCTTGAAAGAACCCAAGAAGCGATTAATATTCTCCTGCAAGGATTGGAATCGGCCAAATACTACGGGGATGTATATCTGCAAGGTTTATTACTAACTTATTTAGGCGAAGCTTACTATCAAGACAAGAATTTTGAACAGGCAATTTATATGGGTTCTCTAGGAATGTATTGGCTACACGAAATCGGTGCAGTAGAATGGCGACAAGCTGCTAGTCTATTAACGGTTATTCGCGGCAAAAATATCGCAGCTTTTGAACAGACTTTCAGTCTGGAACGTTCCTCCCTGATTAAATCAATTGGACTGGAAGGCTACCAATATATCTCAGAAATTCTCAGCAAATATCAACAGGGTAATTAGTGAATACACAGCCTAAATTATTAATTAATCTCTCGGTACTTTTTCCCCAACCCACGGGAATCAGTACCTACATTCTTAACCTCTTACCCTACCTGAAAAATTTAGAACCAACCCTACTAACAGCTAATAGTTATCCCGACTTTAACTGTTATTCTATCCCCAAAGGTCTCGGCCCCGATCGAGGAGCGAAAGGTCATTTAAAACGCTTACTCTGGACTCAGTTTCGGTTATCGTCAATTTACCGACAATTAAAGGCCAATTTACTCTTTTCTCCCCTTCCAGAAGCGCCGATAAATTCTCCCTGTCGCTTTGTCGTCATGGTCCACGATTTAATTCCCCTGCGGTTTCCCAGTTTTACTTCCCCCTTAACTCACTATTTCCGTTATTATGTGCCGCAGGTATTACAACAGGCAAAACATATTATCTGCAACTCTCAGGCAACGGCCAAAGATATCACTGAATATTATCAAATTCCCGCCGATAAAATTACTTCTATTCCCCTAGCCTACGATCATCATCACTTTCGCCCTATTCAAGATGATAAGCCAGAGCATCCCTATTTTCTCTATCTCGGTCGTCCCAATCCCTATAAAAATTTACCGCGTTTAATCGCCGCTTTTGCCCAACTGCCTCCAGATTTAAGCGATTATCGTCTTTGGATTGCCGGCAGCTTTGATCGCCGTTATACCCCCAATTTACAACAACAAGCGCGGGAATTAGCAGTCAGCGATCGCATTAAATTTCTCGACTATATCCCCTACGATCACCTACCCAAAGTTATCAGTCAAGCCACTGCTTTAGTCTTCCCCAGTCTCTGGGAAGGCTTCGGATTGCCCGTTTTAGAGGCTATGGCCTGCGGTACACCCGTCATTACCTCAAATTTGTCATCTTTGCCCGAAGTCACGGCAACAGCGGCAATTTTAATCGATCCCTATCGAGTCGAGTGCATAGCCGATGCCCTAAAAATTATCGCTCAAGATCGACAATTACAGTCAAAATTAAGTCATCTAGGCAAAAAACGGGCCGATGAGTTTAGTTGGCAAAAAACCGGTCTAGCTACGGCCGCAATCTTAAATCAATATCTAGGGTGTGCTTAACTGACAGGGTTTCCCGTACAGATGAAATATAACCTGATCGGTCATCGTCGGAAAAAGAAAAATAATTTGACAGATCGGCAGTATTTGCTGTACGATGGATGATCGTGACCTCAATTGGAGAGATGGCCGAGCGGTTGAAGGCGCAGCACTGGAAATGCTGTTTAGGGGTAACTTTAACGAGGGTTCGAATCCCTCTCTCTCCGTCCCCAAAGCACCTCATAGGTAGGGTTTGCGGCAAAAAGTAAAAAGTAGGGTGCGTTAGACGGCAAAAATTGCTGCTTTGACTTGAAGGTGACAATCCGTCGTAACGCACCACCTATAGCTGACTCTCAAAGCTACTTTTGGCTGATTGACGCAGCAAATATCTAGAGTGGACCCCCCATCTAATTCCCCATCGGTAAACCATCTTTACACTTAGCCAACCAGTCCAATAAACTATCTAACTGCTGTGATGGTTTTACCAATCCTAAACCCCTAACCGTCACCTGTTTGGGACTATAAACAAAGCGTGATTGTATATGTTGGGGTAGGTGTTCTTGTAATAATTTCCACGCTGGTTCCTCCATGGGAGTTTCTAGGATAATATGCTGTTTTCCGTCGGGTTTAATTCGCGAAAAACCGAGGGACTTAGCCAGATGTTTTAACTCGATTACCTTAAATAATTGTGCCACCGGTGAAGGAATCGCTCCGTATCTATCCACTAAATCCGCAGCAATTTGTCCTAAATTTTTCTGAGAATTGGCAGTAGCGATCGCCCGATAGACATCCATTTTCTGCTCTGGATCGGATATATAATCGTTAGGAATAAATGCCGTTAATTTCAGATCGATTTGGGTATCCTCCACTTGAGGAATTTCTTGACCTTGAATTTCCCGCAAAGCTTCCTGTAACATTTCCATATATAGATCAAAACCGATCGCTTCCATTTGTCCCGATTGTTCCGCACCTAATAAGTTACCCGCACCGCGAATTTCCAGATCCCTAGTCGCTAATTGATACCCCGATCCTAACTGGGTAAATTCTTGAATTGCCTTTAATCTTTCCCGAGCGGTTTCTGTTAGTTCTGCCTTGGCCGGATAAAGTAACCACGCGTGCGCTTGTACTCCCGATCGCCCCACCCGTCCCCGCAGTTGATAGAGTTGCGCTAAACCGAATTTTTGGGCATCTTCAATGATAATCGTGTTAACTCTGGGAATATCTAACCCCGACTCCACAATAGTCGTACAGACTAAGATATCCGCTTCCCCATTATTAAAAGCTAACATGGTGGTCTCTAATTCAGCCTCATCCATACGACCGTGGCCGATGGCAATTCTAGCACCCGGAATCATCCCTTGAATTGCTGCCGCTTTTTCTTCAATTCCCTCGATTCTTGGTACTACATAAAAAATCTGTCCCCCCCGATCCAATTCATTGCGAATTGCCGTTCTAATCGCATCAGAATTATAACTAGAAAGGTGGGTTTGGATGGGACGACGAGAGGGGGGAGGTGTGGTAATTAAACTCATTTCTCGCACCCCAGAAAGGGACATATAAAGAGTCCGGGGAATCGGTGTCGCACTCAAGGTTAACACATCAATATTACTTTTAAAAGCCTTAATTTTCTCCTTTTGATTGACCCCAAAACGCTGTTCTTCATCAATTACCAATAACCCTAAATCTTTAAACTCCACCGCTTTACTCAATAACAACTGCGTCCCCACTACTATATCCAATTCCCCCGTTTTCAAGCGCTGGACGATATCTTTTTTCTCGGAATTGGTGCGAAAACGATTTAATAAACCCACATTAATGGGATAGGGAGCAAAACGTTCTTTCAGGGTGTGATAATGTTGTTGGGTTAAAATCGTTGTTGGTGCTAATAAAGCCACCTGTTTATGACCCGTGGTGACAGCTTTAAAAATAGCACGAATCGCCACTTCTGTCTTACCAAAACCCACATCCCCACAGACTAATCGATCCATCGGGCGATCGCTTTCTAAATCCCGTTTCACATCCTGTATCGCTTTCAGTTGATCAGCAGTGGGTTGGTAGGGAAAAGAATCCTCTAACTCCCGCTGCCAGGGATTATCCATCGGATAGGCAAAACCCGATTTTTGGGCGCGTTGGGCGTAAATATTGATTAAATCAACCGCTAACTTCTTAACCGACTTCCTAACGCGGGCTTTCGTCGCTTCCCACGCTTTGCCAGAGATTTTATGCAATTCGGGCGCTTGACTACCTGTATGACGATAACGGGAGAGATTATCAACAGAATCGGCAGGAACCCGCAATAATCCATCGGCATACTTAATAACTAGATAATCTCGACCTTGCACTACTCCGCTAATTGTGCTTTCCTGCTTTTCTAGTTTGATAAACTGCCCGATGCCATGGTGTTTATGTACTACAAAATCGAGGGGACGGAGTTTGTTCACATCCACCTGTACCGAGGCTGCTTGCCGACGTTTGCGGACGTAACCGGCAGTATTTAAAAGATGTTGCCCGAAGAACTCTCGATCGCTAACGACGACTATGCGATAGGTGGGGAGGATAAAACCTTCTAATTCAGCTAATCCTGAGTATTTTAGGGCTGTAGCGGTGTTTTGAATGATTAAGCGCTCGATCGCCCCAAAATCGAGGGGATTGGGGATAAATTGGGCTGGACAGTCGTGTTCCTGTAATAACGAGACTGTACGGGAGGGTTGGGCAGATATTAACCATGTAGCGTACTTATTTACTTTAATACCGCTATAAATCTCTCTTTTTCCCCGTAAAATTTCCGCTAGTTTGGCGAATTGCCCCGGATTGGTGGGAATCGGACGACTGGAGAGATTAAGACTATTTTCGGAGAGGTGATCGTCTATTTCTGAGAGGTAGAGATGGGGAAATTTAACCGATATTTGCAGAGATTCGCCAAAAGAACGGTGAATTTGCGGTAAAGCTGGTTCTATCTCTTGCCAGCGTTCCCCAATATATTCTATCCAGCGATCGCTTCTAGCTTGACAGCTTTCCAGTTCATCAAAGGCAATAAGAGTATTTTCGGGGAGATAATCCAATAAAGAGGCAGGTTGACGGAAGGACAAGCCTAAAAATCGCTCAATTCCCTCTGGATAAATGCCATTAGCCAATTTTTCTCGCTCTTCAGCCTCCAAATAATCGGCCACTGTGGGGGGAAGAGAAGGGGCAATCATCGCCGCGAAGCTAGTGGGAGTAAGAAGCAGATTGGGGATAGAATCGAGGGATCTTTGGGTGGCAGGGTCAAATTCTCGCAATTTTTCCAATTCATCGCCGAAAAATTCTAACCTGACCGGTAATTCGGCCGAAACTGGGAAAATATCAACGATATCGCCGCGACGACTCCATTGCCCTTCGGTTTCTACCAGTGAAACCCGTTCATATCCTAATCTAGCTAGGGTTAGATCGAGGTTTTTGGCTTCTATAACCCTTCCTACCGCAAAATTATCGCTATACTGCTCGAAAACCTCTCTAGGGGGTAAATGGGGCTGCAGGGCCTTTTCGGTGGTAACGATCGCAATTCCGGCCTCTTGATGACTGATTAGAGCTTGTCCTGAGCTACGTCGAAGGGCCGATAATACCTGCATCTGCCCCCAAATCATCTCGGATTCCCGATTAAATCTCTCGTAGGGGCAAGCTTCCGAGGTGGGATAAAAGAAAACACCTTTCCACGTCATCGCTTCTAATTGTGCCGCCCAACGTGCCGCTTCCTCCAGATTGGCACAGATAATTAAAAGATTTTTTCCTTGACAACGGGCGAAAGCTGTGCCGATTAATCCTTTCGGTAAGCGGGCAAGGCCGGTTAGGGTTAAATTGCCGTTTTTCTCCAGTTTTTGGATAAGTTCGGCAGTTAATGGCGATTTTTCAATGTTGCGAATAACGGAGGCAAAAGTCATTTTTTAGTGATCGGCACTCGGTTTTTGGTTAGGGTTTGCGGCAAAAAGTTTTTCGTGGGGGTAGGGTGTGGGGTGTGGGGTGTGGGGTGTAGGGTGTGGGGTGTGGGGTGTGGGGTGTAGGGTGTGGGGTGTGGGGTGTGGGGAGAAGGGAGAATAAATAAAGGCAATCTCCTGAATCCTG
>NZ_JASJFB010000353.1:0-4414 GCF_030065455.1 Microcystis sp. M53602_WE12
AACCCTTATAGAGAAAGGCATTTAGCGATTTTTGTCAATTGTTTTTGCTCTAGAGCGAACTAATCAATTAAGTCTCTTGCCAGATAAGGATTTAGTCGATTTATGCCCCCCTATCGAACCATACCAAGTAACGAAGAACCACTACAAATAATTGTGCCTCCCTACTTAACTCTGCAATAATTACTCGCAGCCAGAAATACACCAGCGTCCATATCATACTTTATGCTTTTTGTCAAAAAAACTTTTTTTTTGCAATAAAACTACACAAAAAAAAGATCATCGTTATGCGTGAAATTGACTAATTTACCCGTCTTAATTAGGATTGCCTTGTAGATGTGGCAAGGGTTTCAACCATTGCTGCTCAAAAAAGCAAAGAATAACCTATTGTGAAATTCTATCAAATCGCTGTAACCTTCATAACATCGTTGTTAAATAAAAATCTTTCTCAATTAATTCTTAAGAATTTGTAAATATTGCGGAATGTTAATTTAAATATTCTCAAGTTTTTGGAGTCAATGGATAATTTTTGCTTATCTTTGTCCAACATGGGGTTAGAAATCGGGAGACAGGAGACAGGAGTCAGGAGATTATTTTTATTGATTCTCCCCACACCCCACACCCCAAACCCCACACCCTACACCCCACACCCCACACCCCACACCCCACACCCTACACCCTACACCCCACACCCCATCCCTAGAACGATCTTTGGGACAAGATTAAGTTTAAAATCTGAAATAGATAATTTTTTTAAGGGATCGAGTCAAGTTTATGGCAGATATTGTCGATATTGCGGTCAGTGCCGATAATTTTAAAACTCTAGTAACGGCGGTACAAGCGGCTAATCTTGTGGATGCCCTGAAAAGTCCCGGCCCCTTCACGGTTTTTGCCCCCACCGACGAAGCTTTTGCGAAATTGCCCCCTGGGACGATTACAACCCTAGTGCAGAATATCCCCCAATTAACCAGAATTCTCACCTATCACGTCGTTGCGGGCAAATATATGCAGGAAGATTTGGCAAAATTGGCCGTAGTGACTTCTCTAGAGGGTTCACCGATTCCCGTCGATTGTAGCGAAGGTTTTGAGGTGAAAAATGCCACGGTGGTTGCGGGTAATATCGAGGCAGATAATGGTGTGATCCACGTCATCGATACGGTGATCCTGATGGGTTAGTTTTTGACCGTCTTTTGCCCGGTCTGCATCTAGGGCAAATCTGTCTTATTTAGTCACTAAATATACATATACTTTTGCTTGTTTTTGATTTTGATGCTCGACGGAGGAAAATGCCCACTTTCTGCACTTTCTTGTCTGTACCTGTTCAGACTAAATCCTGTTATTAAAGACTGATTATCTATTGATCCTTTTGCCTATTACATGAGTAGAAAACGGGTTTCTCCGAGAAACCCGTTTTCTGTGCGTTACTCAACGGATTTAGTATTAGCCATCTCGACAGTAATGGCAGCGTGGAAGAACTCGCTCAAGAATGGGTGCAAACACTGCTCGCTAATCTAACAACTTAATCGTTTTCGCAAAATTAAGCCAAAAAAGAGGCCACTTTCCGCAAGATGGCCTCTAAATTTTTTTGTTAGGGGTTAGTCAGTTATCAGTTATCAGTTATCAGTTATCAGTTATCAGATGTTAGTTTTCAGTTCACTGTTTACTGTTTACTGATCACTGAAAAAAGCTTACCTATTCCCCAGAAGTATGAGGACTGATTTTGAGAACTAAAACCCCTAAAGGTGGTAAACAAAGATCAATCGAGTAGGGACGGCTATGATAGGACCATTCCTCCGACCATTTACCGCCAAGGTTGCCCATATTACTACCGCCATATTTACCCGCATCGCTGTTAAAGATTTCCTGATAAAAACCGGGATGGGGTACACCAACGCGATAATGGCTGTGGGGTTGGGGAGTAAAATTACAGACCACCACCAGAAACTCCTGCCAATTTTTGCTCCAGCGCAGGAAAGAAACGACGCTATGACTATTATCACTACAGTCGATCCACTCAAAGCCATCCTGACCAAAATCCTGGGTATATAAAGCAGGTTCACTCTTATAGGTGGCGTTCAAATCAGTAAAAAAGCGTTTTAGCTGTTGATGGGGTTCGTACTGCAAAAGACCCCACTCCAAATCACCCCAAACATTCCACTCACTCCACTGGCCAAATTCCATGCTCATAAACATGGTTTTCTTGCCGGGGTGGGTAAACATATAACTAAATAATGCCCGGACATTGGCGAATTTTTGCCACTCATCCCCCGGCATTTTGCCAATCATATTACTTTTGCCGTGAACCACTTCATCGTGGGACAAAGCCAGCATATAATTCTCGCTGTGGTTATACCACATACTAAAAGTGACATTATTTTGATGGAATTGACGGAACCAAGGATCCATGCCGAAATAATCGAGCATATCGTGCATCCAGCCCATATTCCACTTCAAATTAAAGCCTAAACCGCCCATATAGGTGGGCCAGGACACCATCGGCCAAGCGGTGGATTCTTCGGCAATAGAGAGAATTCCGGGGAAATAGCTAAAAATTACATGATTGACTTGACGCAGGAATTCCGCAGCCTCTAAATTTTCCCGGCCACCGTACTCGTTAGCCACCCATTCCCCATCTTTACGACAATAATCGAGATAGAGCATAGAAGCCACCGCATCCACGCGAATGCCGTCAATATGGTACTTATCGAACCAAAATAGGGCATTAGCCACCAGGAAATTTCTGACTTCGTTGCGACCGTAGTTAAAAATTAAGGTTCCCCATTCCTTGTGTTCCCCTTTGCGCGGGTCGCCGTGTTCGTAAAGATGAGTACCATCAAAGAAAGCTAACCCGTGGCCATCTTTGGGGAAGTGACCGGGGACCCAATCCACTAGCACACCAAGGCCATTTTGGTGACATTGATCGACAAAATACATGAAATCTTCAGGATTGCCGTAGCGACTGGTGGGGGCAAAATAACCCGTCACTTGATAACCCCAAGAACCATCAAAAGGATGCTCGGCGATCGGTAATAATTCGATATGGGTGTAACCTAATTCTTTAACGTAGGGAATTAGTTTTTGGGCTAACTCGTAGTAACTCAAAAAGCGCGCCCCAGTGTTCCATTCCGACACGGGAACCGCTTCCCCAGACCCGGAAAGTAAACGGGGGGGTTCGGCACTAGAAGCGTGCAGCCAAGAACCGAGGTGTAATTCGTAAACGGAAACCGGTTGAGTTAAAGGATCGCTATGGCGGCGTTTTTCCATCCAATCGCTATCATCCCAAGTATAGCTATCTAAATTGGCCACGATCGAGGCAGTTTTCGGGCGTACTTCTTGGGCAAAACCGTAGGGATCAGATTTTTCGTAAATATGACCTTCCCAATTTTTGATCTCGTATTTATATTTAGTGCCAACACCGATTTCCGGGATAAACAATTCCCAGACCATATTATTACGTTTCCGCATTTGGTGATCACGACCATCCCAGTTATTGAAATCACCAATAATCGAGACGTTGCGAGCATTAGGGGCCCAAACGGCAAAATAAACCCCTTTAATACCCTCGATTTCGGCTAAATGCGCCCCTAATTTTTCATAAATGCGATGATGGTTGCCCTCCCCAAACAGATGTAAATCAAAATCGCTGAGTTTGGCAGAACGGAAGGCATAGGAATCATAGATTACCCGTTCCTGTTCTCCCTCGTGGATGCGTAATTGATAATTGTTCAGTTCACCGATATCGATGACGCACTCGAAAAAATGGGGGTGATAAGCGGTCGTCATGGGATATTCTTGTCTTTGGGACGGTAAAATAACCCAAGCGGCCGTGGTTTTCGGTAAATAGGCTCTAACAACCCATTTATTGACTTTTCCTTCTTCTTCTAGGGGATGGGCCCCCAAAACCTCAAAGGGATCGTGATGGAGGTTGTTGACGATTTGATGGACTTGTTCGGGGGATACCACTATAGACATTCATTTACCACTCTTGACATCTACAATACTTATAGCAAGGAAATAGTCATTTTTTCCCTGCCGTCTGGGAATTCTCAAACTAATGGTATATTCTGCCTACTTATTCAACTATGGCTGTGGCTGCTGCCGAAATTATCGTCGTTAAAGACGATTTTGCACTCCGAAACCTAATTTCCCCTTTTCTCGGTCAAAAAAACTAGCGAGTAAAAGTAGCGGCCGATGGTAAAACTGCCAATTTAATCTCGATTTTGTCATTCTCGATGTTAATCTAGCGGATAGCCTCGAATTTGATCTACAAATTTATCGCCCAATCTTCTTCCTTTTTATCTCTATACAGTTCTTAACTGGAACGAGTTTGATCGCTAGGAGATTGACTTTCTTCTAATTCAGCTTTGATTTTTACCGAGTCTTCAATCTGCTGGGCCTCTCGCTTAAATTCACTTTC
>NZ_JASJFB010000732.1:0-7188 GCF_030065455.1 Microcystis sp. M53602_WE12
ACCAATAAAGCTGAGAGGGAATCCGAACTAGGGAAGTATTCGGAGGTCTGTGCCAGATTGTGTCTCGATGCGGTAGTCTCTACTTGCGTCGCCTAAATTGGTTTAGGCAAGCCCCGTCCCTTTTAGGGCGGGGTTAGTGACTAGTCTGTTTAAAAGTTCTCGCTGGGGATTCCCAGAAGGATTTTGCCGAGAGGCACTCTGACAAACTGCAATTTCTAATTAACTCTCGCTCAACCTCCCGCTAAACCCTATGTCAAATCGTTCTGCTTGTCAACCCCCTTCGAGAATCGACTCTAGAAATATTACCTCAATATGGCATCGGTAAACTTATCCCTGTCAAAGAATAGATCTCCTGCAAAAATCAAAAATCTGCCGTTAGGCGAGGAGACGGTCGATAGGAGACGGTCGTCAGGAGGAGAAAAAAGACAATAGAAAACTATAATATCCATAAAACCTAATATTATGTCAAATTTATCCATTTTTTTAGATATTTTAACCCGATAGTGCCTCGATAACTTACTTTTGCAGCAGGTCTAATAAAATTTTCCCAAGCTCTCAGACGAGGTTTTCCCCCCGTATCTCTTACCTAAGACAGAGGCTGTCAAAGAATAAAATTTTCCCAAGCTCTCAGATGAGTCCTGAATGGTTAGCCTATAGTAAAGACAGCCCCCTGAGTTGATAACAAAACCCATGCAGAAATTGGTGGAAGTTTTAGCTGATAAACAAGCTCTGATCGCAAAATCTCTGGCACTGGTTCTGGAAAAAATCACAACCAGCCTCGAACAACAGGACTATTTTACCATCGCTCTGTCCGGCGGTAGTACCCCGAAACCTCTCTACGAAGCTTTATCCTCTCAACCCCTCGACTGGTCAAAAATTCACGTTTTCTGGGGAGATGAACGCTACGTTAGTCCCGATCATCCTGACAGTAATCAACGCATGGCCCGGTTAGCATGGCTCGATCGCATACCGATCCCGGCCGCTAATATTCATCCTATGCCCACGGATGACCCCGATCCCCAGCTGGCCGCCCAAAAATACGATGATCATCTCCGCCAATGGTTTGGGGTCAATTCTCCCGATTTTCCCGTTTTTGACCTGATTTTATTGGGAATGGGCGATGATGGTCACACCGCCTCTCTCTTTCCCCACACGGCAGCTTTAACGGTGAGCGATCGCTGTATCACCGTCGGCGAGAAAGACGGCAATCCCCGCTTAACTTTTACCGTTCCCCTGATCAATCAGGCCCGTTGTGTGATCTTTATCGCTGCCGGCGAAAGTAAACGCCCCGCTCTACATGAGATTTTCTCTGCCTATGGTGACTCTTTCTCCTATCCTTCTCGTCTCATCCACCCCCCGGCCGGGGAATTATATTGGTTACTCGATGCGGCCGCTGGTTCCTCTTTTGTCTAGAGAATAGGGGAATAGGGGAATGGGGGAATGGGGGAATGGGGGAATTTCAACTAAAACCCCAACACCCCAAAACCCTAACACCCCCCGCAACGCGCACGCAGTGACCACCCCAACACCCTAAAACCCCAACACCCCAACACCCTAAAACCCCAACACCCCAACACCCTAAAACCTAACCCCTAATCTGCTTTTTTACTTTTTACTTTTTACTTTTTACTTAAAAATGATCGTTTGTCCCAATTGCGAACATACTAACCCCGATGAGGCCAGTCAATGCGAGGCCTGTTACACTCCCTTGCCGCGGATGTCTTCCTGTCCTAATTGTGGGGCAACCATCCAAACTGATGCCACCTTTTGCGGTCAGTGTGGCTACAATTTACAGCCTAATTCCGTTCCCATGGTGGCAGCCGAGGCCGAATCGGAATCGGAACCTGAACCCGTCCCACCAGTCCCTACACCCACCGTCGCCTCGATCGCACCTCCTCCTGTTGCCCCTCCACCGGTTCGGGCTGCCACCCGCTTACAGACGGAAATAGCTAGTTTGCAGCACCTGCAAACCGATAGCAAAATTGAATTACCCCTACATCTATCGGTAATTCATATCGGCAAACCTAACGATCGCATTCCCCCCGATATCGATGTTTCCGGTTTTCCCGATTCTGATATCGTCTCCCGGGTTCATGGCGATATCCGCGTCGAAGCGGGCCTCTATTACCTCGAAGACAGCGGCAGCGCTAACGGAACCTACGTTAATCACACTCCCCTACCCCCCGGCAATCGTCATCGTCTTCGGGCAGGCGATCGCATTTCCCTCGGTAAAGGGGACAAAATGACTTTTATTTTCCAAATGTCCTAAAAGGGGACAGGTGTTAGGTGTTAGGGGTTAGGGTTTTAGGGTTTTAGGGTTTTAGGGTTTTAGTTGAATTCCCCCACTTCCCCATTCCCCTATTCCCCCATTCCCCTATTCCCCCATTCCCCCACTTCCCCACTTCCCCACTTCCCCACTTCCCCACTTCCCCACTTCCCCATTTCCCCACTGAAAATTATGCGTACAAATTGGCGAATCGGCTCTTTATTGGGCATTCCTCTCTATATTGATTCCTCGTGGTTTTTGATTCTGGCTTTTGTCACCTTGATCAATGCCACTGATGCAGAAATTCAGTCTCTGGCGGCCCAGAGTTCTGTTTTAGCGTGGTTACTTGGTTTAATCATGGCTTTATTGCTGTTTATCTCGGTTTTACTCCACGAATTAGGTCATAGTTTAATGGCTCGTTGCCAAGGCATCGAGGTCAATTCCATTACCCTGTTTCTCTTTGGAGGTATGGCCTCGATCGATCGAGAATCTCGGACTCCTCCAGAGGCCCTGCAAGTAGCGATCGCTGGACCCCTCGTCAGTTTTCTCCTGTTTTGTCTCCTATCCCTAGCCAGTCACTTACCCTATTTAAACGCCAATTTAACCTATATATGCGGGCATTTAGCGATAATTAACCTGTTTTTGGCTCTATTTAATCTTATCCCCGGTTTACCCCTCGATGGGGGTCAAATTTTCAAAGCAATGGTCTGGCAAGCGACTGGCGATCGCTGGAAAGGATTACATTGGGCTGCGATCAGTGGTCAATTCATCGGTTGGTTGGGGATTATTTTGGGGATTTTCTTGGTTCTCTTGACGGCAGATGTGGGGGGTGCTTGGTTAGGATTAATGGGCTGGTTTATCCTCAGAAATGCCCGCGCCTACGATAATTTGACTAATTTACAGGAAAGTCTCCTCAATTTCACAGCGGGAGAGGTGATGAGCAGAGATTTGCGGGTTTTAAACGCCCATCAAACCCTAGAGGAATTCGCCCAAGAATACGTTTTAGACCGAGCGGCTGCCAATACTGCTTATTTTGCCGCTTCCGAGGGGCGTTATCGGGGATTAATTCGGGTGGAAGATTTACAGGCGATCGAGCGGAGTTTCTGGTCAGAAAAACAACTGCTTGATATTGCCCATCCCCTCGCGGAAATTCCCACTGTTGAGGAAAAAACCCCCTTAGTGACGGTGGTGCAGAAATTGGAAACCATCCCGGACCGAATGATCACGGTGTTAACACCAGCCTCCGCCGTAGCGGGAGTGATCGATCGCAGCGATATCCTCAAGGCAATTGCGATTAAATACCAAATTCCCCTAGAGGAAACGGATATTGAACGCGCTCGCGAGGGAGTTTACCCCAGTTATTTGCCCTTAAATGTTATTGCTGCCGCTCTCGACAAGAGTGAACCGCCAAAAATCGGCGAACCGTCCTTAATGTCCTGACGTAGAGAGGATGGAAGATAATAATCTTGAATCTGGCTAATCCGAAAATTTCCTCGCTGGTTAACCTGCCACAATTTCCCCGTTTCCACATCTAAACAACTTAACCAGCCTTGGCCGTAGGCCCAAGTATCGATACAAATGGCATGGCCGAGATTAATCGGTTTCCCGCTTTTTTGGCTGGTATGGCCGCAAATCATGGTTTTTCCCGAACTATGGGCGGCGGGATATTGAAATTTCTCCCAAAAGAGTTTGTATTCTGGTTGTCTGGCTAGGGGTAGATGGGGATCGAGACTAGCGTGAACAAATAAATGATTGGCAGTTTCGTAGCTATTTATACAGACTTTTCCTAAAAAATCCCAGTGGGATTCGGGAATTTTAATCAGGTGGCCTTCGCTATAGGATTTGAGGGTGGCTTTACCGCCTTTTTCTAACCAGAGACGCTGTTTGAGGGGGTTATTACGGGCTTGCAGCATGATAATCTCGTGATTACCTTTGAGGGGAATCAAATTTCCCTGTTTATGTAGGGAAATCAGGCGATCGATCACCCCTTTCGAGTCTCTGCCCTTATTAACGTAATCACCGAGGGTGATTAAAGTATCTTGCGGTTTGGGGTTGACGATCTCTAGCAAGTGATCTAGAGCTTTCGAGCAACCATGAATATCGCCGATCGCTAAGGTTCGCATGAGGATTTAGTAGGGGATTAGGGCATAGGTAGGGTTTGCGGCAAAAAGTTTTTCGTGGGGGCAGGGTGTGGGGTGTGGGGTGTAGGGTGTAGGGTTTTACCGATTTTGAGGTGGTCAGTTACCTAATTTTCAGGGAAAAAGTCCAGGAATTTTACCCCCGATCCCTCCAATGGTAGGCAATTTTTGAGGTCAAAAAAGTCTAAAAGCCTTATCAAACAAAGTTTTTAGATTTATTCAGCAAACCCTAGGTACGGGTAAAAGTATTAAAAAAATCTGCTCACGACAGACAGCGATTATCGGTGATCTTGCTTAGGGTAACAAAAAGGCTTACAGTAAAATGTACCATAAATTATCAAATCTACTAAATTAATTAAGCTGTGCCGAAAGTTGTTATTGCAGGTAACTGGAAAATGCACAAAACCCAGAGAGAAGCTTTGGAGTTTTTGCAAGATTTTAAATCCCATCTAGATGAAACCCCCGACGACCGAGAAGTAGTTCTTTGCGCCCCTTTCACAGCTTTAGCTGTCCTCTCTAAAACCCTCCACGGTGGTCGTATTCGCTTGGGGGCGCAAAATGTCCACTGGGAAAAATCGGGGGCTTATACGGGCGAAATCTCGGCGGATATGTTAACCGAAATTGGGGTTCACTATGTGGTTATCGGTCACAGTGAACGCCGGCAATATTTCGGCGAAACCGATGAAACCGTCAATTTAAGGGTTATATCTGCCCAAAAACAAGGTTTAATCCCGATTATCTGCGTGGGAGAAAGTAAAGCCCAAAGAGATGCCGGAGAAACGGAAAAGGTAATTATCAAGCAAATTCAAGGGGGTTTAGTCAATGTTGACCAAAAAAACCTCGTTATCGCCTACGAACCCATCTGGGCGATTGGCACGGGGGAAACCTGCGAAAGCGAGGAAGCCAACCGCGTTATCGGTTTGATTCGGCAACAATTAGATAATCCCGAAGTAACCATTCAGTACGGTGGTTCGGTAAAACCCGATAATATCGATGAAATTATGGCTCAATCGCAGATAAACGGGGCTTTAGTCGGTGGGGCAAGTCTAGACCCCGCCGTCTTCGCTAGGATTGTTAATTATCGTTAATTGATTTCTGCTGCCATGACGCGATTTTCCAAAACCCCGATGCCTTCTATTTCCACCCGAACCTTATCCCCCACCTGCATCGGTCCGATTCCTTCGGGAGTTCCCGTTAAAATCACATCCCCCGGCAGCAGGGTCATCACTTGAGAGATATAAGCCACCAAGACATCGGGAGGAAAGACCATATCGCTGAGATAACTGCTTTGTTTGGGTTCGCTGCCATCATTGAGAAAAGTGGTTAATTGCGCCCCGATACTCAATTCCCGGACAATCCAGGGGCCGAGGGGACAAAAACTGTCAAATCCTTTCGCCCGCGTCCATTGGCTATCTTTTTTCTGTAAATCCCTAGCGGTGACATCGTTAGCAATGGTATAACCCCAGATTTTGCTTCTGGCTTGGGCTGTGGTGCAGTTTTTGGCGGTTTCTCCGATAATTAATGCCAATTCTCCCTCATAATCCACTCTTTCCGATTGGGGCGGATAAAAAATAGTTTCACCATCGGCGATAATTGTCGTCGGTGGCTTGAGAAATAAAAGCGGTTCTTCCGGTACAGGTGTTCCCATCTCGGCGGCGTGGGCGCGGTAATTTTTGCCCACGGCAATAATTTTCGACGGGAAACAGGGGGCTAATAGTTGGTAGCTATCAGGTTCTAATTCTAGTTTGGTTAGTTGCCCTCCTTGCCAGGGAGGGGCATCAAAGACGGCAACGCTACGGTTTAGCTGTAACAGTCCGTAGAAGATTTGTCCTTGAAGATGTTTCACTCGTACATAGCGTTGCGCCATATTTTTCTGGGAATGACTAGCGATCGACTCTCGGATAGTAGTATGATCATATATCCTTGCTTCTTTATTAAAAGCTAGAGAGTTATGAAAATCAATTAACCTCCGGTCTTGACAAAGAAGCCTTCTAGTCCATAAGGATTCTGAGATGAGCAATAACTACGAAACTCTTTACATTCTCCGTCCCGATTTAGGGGAAGAAGTCGTTCAGCAACAAGTGGAACGTTATCGGACTCTGATTACCGAACACAGCGCCACAGACATTCAAGTTAAGGTGTGGGGTAAAAAACGTCTGGCCTATCCCATCAAAAAACTCAATGATGGTGTCTATGTGCAGATGAATTATCAGGCCAGCGGCAAACAAGTCGCCCCCATGGAACGGGCCATGCGTTTAAGTGATGAGGTTATTCGTTATTTAACCCTAAAACTCGATCGCGTGGTGGCCCCCCCTGCGGATTTATCTCCCTTAACGGAAATTCCCCCCTCTCCTATCACCGAAGCGGTGGTGGAAGATGACGGTATCTCCGCTGAAGATTAATTATAGTCACAACTGTGTCGGGTCAATGCCCAATTCCCGTAATCGGGCAAAAGCGCGGTTGCGTTCTTGTTGTGCTTGGTTGCGCTCCTCAAAGAGGGTTTCAGGGTCTTTAAATCGTTCCCCATCCGGATAAAAGACCTCTAAACCCTCTTCAAACATCTCAAACCGAATCCCTAGGATTGGGGAAGTCCAGGGAAAATTCAAGGCCGTTACTGGGAAAAAATCCTCTTGCTGATTGGGTCGCACCAATCCCCAGAAATCATGGGAGTCTGGGTCATAGAAAAACATTTCTAATACCCCATGCTCCCGATAGAAAGACTGCTTTTTGAGCATTTCCCTGGCACTATTGCTCGGAGAGAGGATTTCAAACACTACCTGGGGA
>NZ_JASJFB010000264.1:0-8214 GCF_030065455.1 Microcystis sp. M53602_WE12
AAAATTAGGTAATTTACCCGATGAAAATGGGTAAAACCCCACACCCCACACCCCACACCCTACACCCTGCCCCTAGGAAAAACTTTTTCAGCAGACCCTAATTAAATAGGTTTGTCCGGCGATGGTAACGGTGGCGATCGTATCCGGTTGGTATAAGCCAAAAACCGGCCAATTATTAATATTTACCCCTCCATCTCGATCGCTAGGGTCCAAACCATTACCTGGTGCGTTAAAATTTTTGGCTCCTAGGGGTACAATACTGGTGACTTGAGCGTTAGCAACATCGACTACGGCAACAGCATTATTTTCCTGTAGAGACACCCATGCAGTGGTTCCATCGTCGGAAACGGTGATGTATTCTGGTTCCACATCTTGGGAAACCGTTTGACCGGGGAAAATGCGGACTCCCTGATTTCTTAAAGTGTTCTCTTGACCATTAAAACGGGTAAAGGTAGCAGTGTTGACCGTGGCATTGAGAACACCAGTGCTAAGGTCAATAATACTAACGGAACCATTGGGATCGATCGCCCCTCTTGCTTCCCCTTCGTTAGCGACCAAAACCCGATTACCGTCAGGAGTAAAGGTTAACATATCCGGTAAAGCACCCACAGTAACCTGACTCTGAAAGACACCATTAGTATTGAAAAAGACCACACTGCCGTTATTGGTAATCTGACTAGCTTCCATGGCCACGGCCACGATACCATTTTTGATGGCAACGCTGTTAACCCCTGCACCGTAGGGACTAAGATCGATCGAGGGTAAGGGAATTGGACTAGCGGGATTGCTGATATCGGCAATATCTAGACGATTATTGGGACCGGTCACGAATAATTTTCGACTAGCTGGGTCATAAGCGGGGATTTCTGCCCCGAAGTTATTAGCAGCAGTTGTACTATTGCCAAGACTGCTCAATCGGGTGATATTTAAAGCTGAGGCAGATTCGGTAACAATATTGATACTGCCAGCAATTGACAGCAAGGTTAATAAAAATTGCCAATGGTGACGATAGATAGGATGAATCATATTTTTAGCTGAAAACCTGCAAAAAAAGGCTAAACAATTGCATTTTTTCAGCCCCAAGTTAAAGGAAGATTAAACAAGAGAGAAATTAAGGATATCTTCAAAATTTGGCCAAGGTCAGTAAAAGCGAACTAGGAGAAGGAGTTCCTCGATCGCTTTTTAGTTGAACGGCTCATTTACCGGAGTGATAACATGGTTTAGTATAAGCTCGATCAATATGGAATCAAGACTCGTGTTATCTATTCTCCTAGCCGATTTCAAGATCATTTTTGAACGTGACCCCGCTGCCCGCAACTGGTTAGAGGTACTGTTTTGTTATCCTGGATTACAGGCTTTACTGTGCCATCGCTTCGCCCATTGGCTATATCAGATCGGGATTCCCTTTATTCCCCGTTTAATTTCCCATCTTGCCCGTTTTCTGACTGGTATCGAAATTCACCCCGGCGCCCAAATTGGTCAGGGTGTTTTTATCGACCATGGCATGGGAGTTGTCATCGGAGAAACCGCCATTATCGGTGATTATGCCCTCATCTATCAGGGAGTTACTTTAGGAGGGACGGGGAAAGAAAGCGGTAAACGTCACCCGACTCTAGGGGAAAATGTGGTCGTCGGCGCTGGGGCCAAGGTTTTAGGTAATATTTATCTGGGTAATAACGTTCGCGTCGGTGCTGGTTCTGTGGTCCTACGCGATATTCCCGCCGATTGTACCGTTGTTGGTGTACCCGGTCGTTTAATCTATCGCGCTGGGACGCGGGTGCAACCCCTCGAACACGGTGATTTACCCGACTCGGAAGCGGTGGCTATTCGCGCCTTGGTGGACCGCATCGAACAACTGGAAAAACAAGTGTACGAATTGCGGCTAGAACGGTCAAAAGAACCAGATTATCGGATTAATTGCCCAGTTTTAGCCCATTTAGAAGAAGAAGCGAGTCATGGCTGTTGCCCTGCGGCCGATCAAGATATGCGCGAGTTTCTCGAAAGAGCGGTTTAACCCCGAGAATCTTTTGATATGATAGAAGACTGGTTTTCTAGTAGCTGAAACCCATTCGTCAAAGCTATTATTGTTAAGGACTACTTGGCACCATCCGATGGCTCAAACTGACTCGATCCGTATCCGTGGCGCCCGACAACACAATCTCAAAAATGTTGATCTCGAATTACCCCGCAATCAGTTGATTGTTTTTACGGGAGTGTCGGGATCGGGCAAATCTTCCCTCGCTTTCGACACTATTTTTGCCGAGGGACAGCGCCGCTATGTGGAGTCCCTCAGCGCCTATGCGCGCCAATTTTTAGGACAATTGGATAAACCCGATGTGGATGCGATCGAGGGTTTAAGTCCGGCTATTTCCATTGACCAAAAATCCACTTCCCACAATCCCCGTTCTAGTGTGGGAACTGTAACGGAAATTTACGATTACTTGCGTTTATTGTTCGGTCGTGCCGGTGAACCCCATTGTCCCCATTGCGATCGCAATATTGCCCCCCAAACCATCGATCAAATGTGCGATCGAGTGATGGAATTAGCCGATAAAACCCGATTTCAAATCTTAGCGCCAGTAATTCGCGGCAAAAAAGGCACCCATAAGCAATTAATCTCTAGTTTGGCCTCCCAAGGCTTTGCCCGGGTGCGGATTGACGGCAAGGTAGTAGAATTATCCGAGGGCATCGAGTTAGATAAAAAACATCTTCATGATCTTGAAATTGTTATCGATCGCCTGATCAAAAAAGAGGGTTTACAGGAAAGATTAGTGGATTCTTTAACCACTTGTTTAAAGCATTCCGATGGTGTAGCGATTGTGGAAATTCTCGATGAGAATAACGAAGATAATCCCGAAGTTACCAAAGAAATTATCTTTTCCGAAAAATTTGCCTGTCCCGAACACGGGGCAGTTATGGAAGAGTTATCCCCCCGTTTATTCTCTTTTAATTCTCCCTATGGTGCTTGTCCCAACTGTCACGGATTGGGCAGTTTACGGAAATTTTCGGCAGATTTAGTCATTCCAGACCCGAAACAACCGGTTTATTCGGCTATTGCCCCCTGGTCAGATAAGGATAACTCCTACTATCTTTCTCTCCTCTACGGTTTAGGGCAAGCTTTAGGTTTTGAAATTCAAACCCCTTGGCAGAAACTAACAAAAACCCAGCAAGATATCATTCTCTATGGGAGTAAAGAACCGATCTATTTTGAAGATGATTACCGTTATGATACTGGTCGCGGTTACTATCGAGAATTTGCGGGAGTTATCAATATCTTAGATAGGAATTATCAAGAAACCACCTCGGAAGTTATTAAACAAAGACTAGAGAAATATATTGTTAACCAAACCTGCGAAGTTTGTCACGGAAAAAGATTAAAACCGGAAGCTTTATCGGTACGTTTAGGACAATATACGATCACGGATTTTACCGGAGTTACCATTCGGGATTGTTTGCAGAGAATTAATGATTGTCATTTAACCCCAAGACAAGCATTAATTGGGGAATTAGCCCTCAAAGAAATCAAAGCGAGACTACAATTTTTAATCGATGTGGGATTAGATTATCTTACCCTCGATCGACCGGCGATGACTTTATCCGGGGGAGAATCCCAACGAATTAGATTAGCTACTCAAATCGGTTCGGGATTAACGGGAGTATTATACGTTCTCGATGAACCTAGCATTGGATTACACCAAAGAGATAATAGTAAACTGTTAGAAACCCTGCAAAGATTGCGAGATTTAGGTAATACTTTAATTGTCGTCGAACACGATGAAGAAACGATTCGGGCAGCCGATTATGTGGTCGATATCGGTCCGAAAGCGGGGATTCATGGCGGAGAAATCATCTGTCAAGGCAGTTTTAAAACCCTTTTAAAGTCCAAAAAATCGATAACAGGGGCCTACTTATCGGGCCGCAAAGTTATTGAAACTCCCCCCCAAAGAAGGGAAGGGAATGGTAATGCTTTAGTCTTAAAAAATTGCCATCAAAATAACCTAAGAAATATTGATGTAACGATTCCTTTAGGAAAATTAGTCTCGATTACGGGGGTATCTGGTTCGGGCAAATCTACCCTAATTAATGAGTTATTATATCCAGCTTTACAACATCATTTAACCCGTTTAACTCCCTTCCCCAAAGAGTTAGAGAAAGTGGAAGGATTGGACGCGGTTGATAAAGTAATTGTCATCGACCAATCACCGATAGGACGCACTCCTCGGTCAAATCCTGCCACCTATACGGGGGTTTTTGACATTATTCGCGAGATTTTCACCGAAACCATCGAAGCAAAAGCTAGAGGTTACAAAGCGGGGCAGTTTTCTTTTAATGTTAAAGGAGGACGCTGTGAAGCTTGCCTAGGCCAAGGAGTAAACGTCATCGAGATGAATTTTCTCCCCGATGTCTATGTGCAGTGTGATGTGTGTAAAGGGGCGCGTTATAATCGGGAAACCCTACAGGTTAAGTATAAAGGTTATTCGATCGCCGATGTCTTAGATATGACGATCGAGGAAGCATTAAAGGTCTTTGAAAATGTCCCCCGGGCCACCACCAGATTACAAACTCTCGTGGATGTGGGTTTAGGATACTGTAAACTCGGTCAAAGCGCCCCCACTTTATCCGGTGGGGAAGCGCAAAGGGTGAAATTAGCGGCCGAATTATCCCGACGGGCCACGGGAAAAACCCTATATTTGATCGATGAACCGACTACGGGGTTATCTTTTTATGATGTGCATCATCTCTTAGATGTGTTACAAAGATTGGTCGATAAAGGTAATTCGATTATCGTCATCGAACATAATCTCGACGTGATTCGCTGTAGCGATTGGATTATTGATTTGGGACCGGAAGGAGGGGACAAGGGAGGAGAATTAATCGCGGTGGGAACACCGGAAACCGTGGCTAAATGTGAAAAATCCTACACCGGTCATTATCTTGCCCAAGCATTACTTCAATATCCCCCAAAAAAGCGGGATAATATTAGGGAAGAACACAGAGATAATAAAGCCAATGATCAAGATTAGTATTTAACTCTTGTTCGCTCTTAATTTCCTGACCGGTTTTCCCAGAATAAATTTTAATCTCTTGAAAGTAAGACCTTAACTGTCTTAATTGTTCTTTGGGGGTGGCGTAATAATTTCGCAGACGAAAATTATGGGGTTCATCCCGAATAATTGCATAGTCAGCAGTCAATAACTGTTGGTAGCTAAGAGAGGGATTACAGGCCCGCAAAATCGCCCAGATGACTAAATTGACATAGCTACTAAAAGGATTCAAACTAATCTTTTTTTTCCAATCGAATTCTGGGATAATTCCCTGAAGATTATGACTAGAAAAGCAAAAATAACCACCCGCTTTACCGATGCGGCTAATTTCCTCTAAAACTAGAAAACGGTCAGCAGGGGAAATATAATCAATGCCATTAAAACTAAAGAGAATAAAATCAAAATAATTATCGGCAAATTGTTCTAGATTTCTAGCATCGGCCACTTGCCAGACTAAATGGGGGAATTTTTGACGACAAGCGGCGATCATTTCCGTAGAATAATCAACACCGATATATTCTCCCACAAGAGGGGCAAAATACTTCGTAGTCCGTCCCGCACCTACCCCTAAATCAAGCATTTTCATCGTCGATAAACGCTCTTGCAGCAGAGTTAAAATTGTCTTTTCTGCTGGCTGTAGCGCGGTTAATTGGGCATAATAACCGACAATACTAGGGTCTCTATAGGTTTGCTGATTTTTGTCCTTAATCATTCTTGAGCACTCTTTCCTCATAATCTGGCTGTTTTTCTCTTACTAATAATTCACCTTCCCAACCGCCAATTACTTCTTCAAAAAAGCCTTCTTGCCATTGGCTAAATGTAGTTTTTTCTTCTTGTTCTTTTAGAGATATTGGCTGATAAACTAAGGTGACTTCTAAATCTGTGTTTTTAAGTTCAGGCGGTAAAGATATTTGTAATGTTCCATCTTCTCCTACACGGGTTTTAAAACTAATTGTTTTCATGGTTTCGGCTAAGGTTACTACTATCATAAGGATAGTGTAATATGTCCTCATCTGACAAGGTGCGTCCCCTGCGGTCTTTTAACCATAAAGACATCTTCACCCCAAACAGGTCGGACATGACAGAAACTACCATCCGATGAGAATGGCCATACATCCCACTCAAGACACCGTTATGCCGCTCTCTTCTCTTCGAGATCGAACTCACGATGTTGCATAACCACGAGAAACTTGATATATTGGCAGTTGATAAATATTATTGAAAATTTACTGGCGGCATAAATATGTTATCAACTGATGTCAGACAAAAATCGATGATTAAGAGAATTGAGCAAGTTGTTTCTATTTTAATGGAAGACCGTCCTTTCTTTAAAGAGGAACTTAATTATTCAGAAATAGTGAAACATTTGGTTGAATTATTTGAAAAAAATTTACCTTTTGAGGAGTTTAACACTATGTCAGAGGCAGAACTGAAAGAGCATTGTAGCTTGATTATGTCCACAGAAATCCTGTCAAAAATTGGCGGCGATTTTACTCCTGAACAAATGGCTATTTTCGATGAAGCAATTAAGCGTAAATAGGTAATTATGAGTTATTTGTTAGATACTAATATCGTCTCTTTGATCATTAAGCGTAATCTTGAAATTTATCAAAAAATTGAAGATGTCAAAGCTCAAAGAAAAAGTATCTTTATCAGTTGCATTACTTATTTTGAAATTAAGAGGGGATTTTTGGCAGTTGCTGCACCTAAACAAAGAGAAAGATTTAACCAACTTTGTCAGGATTATCAAATTATTTTATTAGATGATTTAGCTATTTTATAAAAAGCAGCCGAAATTCATGCTCATCTTAGATTAAGAGGATTACCCATACAAACAGAAGATATTTTAATTGCTGCTACTGCTATAGTTAAAAGTTTAATTGTTGTTTCTAATGACGGTGATTTATTGAGGGTTGAAGGATTAAGTTTAGAGAATTGGGTAGAGTTATAAATTAAACCCAATCTTTAATTCATCCGACATATTTTAACAGCTTGAGTCAGTAAAGACGTGCGTTACACTACGTTAACGCACCCTACAAAATTGGCTTGAGTCAGTAAAGACGTGCGTTACACTACGTTAACGCACCCTACAAAATTGGCTATGCACCAATGATCCTATAAACGAGAATTAGCGGGGCGGTGATTTTTCCCGTGTCAATATCAAAATTAGGAGAAAGTGGCCTAATATATATATGAGGGTGCTTATTTCCTATTAAAAACCGCCAACAACCCAATGAAAACTTTAAATCAGAATCCCTGGCAAGTAGAGGGAGGAGAAACCCTACCCCTACTTTACGAAATTGATCAACATCTTTGGTTAGAGGAAACAATAAAAATCCTCAAGGAAAATCGCTTAGATGAATTAGATGTAATCCATTTAATTGAGGAATTAGAAAGCTTGAGTAAAAGAGATAAAAACCGAGTCAGTAGCTTACTTGAACAAGTGATCAGGCATTTATTACTTTTACAATATTGGACAACAGAAGCAGAAATAAATGGGAATCATTGGCGAGCGGAAATTATCAGTTTTCGCACGCAATTAAGAAAATGTTTAACGACAAATTTACAGAATTATTTAGCCGAGGAATTACCGATAATCTATCAGGATGCTTTCGATTATGTTCAACAAAAAACTGGGTTTTCTAGCGATTTTCCCTCAGAATGCCCTTACAGTTTAGAGCAATTATTAGATAAAAATTGGTTCCACTGTGAAGATTAGACATTAAAAATGATAGAATTATCGAGGAAAGCCGTTCTAAAACGATGGGTTTTTTAACCGAAATTTGCGATAATAAGGTGCGATTAAATTATCAACTTGGCATCAATGCAGATTTTTAGCTCTTTTGTCTCATCTACGGCCACTTTTGCCGAATTATCCCTACAAGCAGCCAAGGCCCCTGTTGATACCCTCACCGGTTGGTCATTAGAGGATCGGGATCCGCAAGTGATCGAAAAATTTGTCCCCCTTCTGGATTGGTTTTATCACCATTATTTTCGGGTTAAAACCGATGGTTGGGAAAATATTCCCCCCTCAGGACAGGTATTATTCATCGGCTCCCACAACGGCGGTTTAGCGGCTCCCGATATGTTTATGATGATGTATGATTGGTTTCAACGCTTTGGCAGCGATCGCTTAGTCTATGGTTTGATGGATTCGCGAGTCTGGCGA
>NZ_JASJFB010000483.1:0-16874 GCF_030065455.1 Microcystis sp. M53602_WE12
ACCTGAGTATCCTAGCATTGTTCCCAGTATTATTACTACTAATACTATCCATAAAGGGTGTCTTTTTCCTTTATCTTTCCGAAAGTCCTTGACTTGTTTCAGTTTTTCTATTAAGCTCAACATATATTTAAAAGGTTGGCGGTCACTTCTCATTTTACAAAGACAGTGATCGCTTTTACTTTTGATATTCTGATGGGAGAATGAAATAGCCCTACGTTGACGCGACCACCCTAAAAAAGTGGCGTGGTGAGGAATCGCCGTCCGTTTTACGCCGGCGAGGATGTCAAATGATCGAGTTAAACCTTAGCCCAAGATGCTACCATGGAGATCGAACGTCTTAACGCCCTTTCCGATAATTATATTTTCCTCCTCTACGATCGAGCGCAAAAAATCGCAGCCGTGGTGGATCCGGCGGAACCTGAACCCGTTTTCAGGCGATTAGAGGCTTTACAGGTGGATTTAGTCGCTATTTTCAATACCCATCACCACGGCGACCATGTGGGGGCTAATCAGGCTTTAATTAATCGTTATCCCCATCTTTGTGTTTATGGGGGAAAGGAGGATCGCGGTCGCATTCCGGGGCAGCAGCTGTTTTTAGCGGAGGGGGATCGGGTGGAATTTGCCGGTCGCTCGGCCGAGGTTTTCTTTGTCCCCGGCCACACTCGCGCTCATATTGCCTACTATTTTCCCCCAGTTAACCCCGGAGATTACGGCGAGTTATTCTGTGGTGATACCCTGTTTTCGGGGGGTTGTGGTCGTTTATTTGAGGGAACACCGGGGCAAATGGTGGCTTCTTTAACTAAATTGCGATCGCTGCCTGACCAAACCAGGGTTTGGTGCGCTCACGAATATACGTTAAATAATTTAAAGTTTGCCTTGACAGTTGACCCTAATAATGCTGCTCTGCAACAGCGTTATCGGGAAGTGGAGAAAAATCGCGCCCAAGATATTCCCACGATTCCAGCAATTTTGGGGACGGAAAAGCTGACTAATCCTTTTTTGCGTTGGGATAGTCCCGCTTTGGCAATGACCATGGATAGCAACGAACCAGTACAAGTGTTTGCACGGCTGCGGGGGAAAAAAGATAATTTTTAAGTAGTCGTGCCAAATAAATTTCCTAGTGAAGAAAGGCAATAGGCAATAGGCAATAGGCAAGGGGGTAGGGGGGATTCATGGTAGGGTTGATTCATGGTAGGGTTGATTCATGGTAGGGTTGATTCATGAATCAACCCTACTAGGGGGTAGGGGGGATCCAAGGCAAAATCGATCTCTAAAAGCTCAAAGGTTGCGGATCTAACTTCAAATCGGCAAGACTGACCTCACCGTGACCATTTACCGCCACCTCTAGGGGCAAATTGCCGTGATAAGCTTGGATTAACAGGGTTTTTAAGTCCTCGATCAGGGGATAACGGGGATTGGCTCCGGTACACTGATCATCGAAAGCTTGTTCGGCTAAATGGTCTAATTTGGCCATAAATTCGGCTTCACTTTCGGGAATTACCTCTTTAATACTGGCCGGAATACCGATTTCCCGTTTTAGACATTCGATCGCTAATACCAATCTTTCCACACTTTCGGTCTCGCTTTCTCCCCCCAATCCCAAGGAATGAGCGATCCTGGCATAGCGCCACTTCACGTTAGGATATTTGTACTGAGAGAAGGTGGCCTGTTTAAAGGGGGCATCGGTGGCATTATAGAGGATGACGTGGGAAATCATCAAGGCATTGGCCAGACCGTGGGGAATGTGGAAAATGGCCCCCAATTGGTGGGCCATGGAGTGACAGATGCCTAAAAAGCCATTAGCGAAGGCCATTCCTGCCATTGTCGCCGCATAATGGACTTTTTCCCGCGCTTTCGGGTCTTTAGCTCCGTTATGATAGGAACTGGGCAAGTATTTAAACAGCAGTCGGATGGCATCTTGAGCAAGAGCATTGGTGTACTCTGAGGCTAAAACCGAGACGTAGGCCTCAAGAGCGTGAGTTAAAGCGTCAATTCCGCCGTAGGCTGTTAATTTTTTCGGCATATTTAGCACTAATTCCGGATCGACGATGGCCATGCTGGGAGTTAGGGCATAATCTGCCAGAGGATACTTAATATTATTACGGCGATCGGTCACGACGGCGAAGGGAGTCACTTCCGATCCTGTTCCCGAAGTGGTGGGAATACAAACCATCAGAGCTTTTTCGCCTAAAGGGGGCAATTCATAGACTCGTTTGCGGATATCCATAAAACGCATGGCCAAGCTCTCGAATTCTATCTCTGGATGCTCGTAGAGTAGCCACATAATTTTAGCGGCATCCATGGGGGAACCGCCACCGATAGCGATAATCACATCGGGATTGAAGGTATTAATGACATTTAACCCCCGTTCGACGGTTTCTAGGGAAGGATCGGGTTCCACATCATAAAAGATATTAATCGTGATGCCGATTTCTTCTAAAACTTCCTCTAAAGGTGCGGTAACTCCTAGGTCAAAAAGAGGTTTATCGGTGACAATAAAGGCCCGTTTTTTGCCGGCTAATTCCCGAATAGCGACCGGTAATGACCCGTATTTAAAATATACTTTTGGTGGTACTCGGAACCAAAGCATATTTTCCCGGCGCTCGGCCACGGTTTTAATATTTAATAGGTGGGTAGGTTCGACGTTTTCGCTGATGGAATTACCGCCCCAAGTGCCACAACCGAGGGTTAAACTAGGATCGAGACGGAAGTTATAGATATCACCGATCGCACCTTGGGAGGAAGGGGTATTAATTAATACCCGGGCCGTTTCTACGTTGTCTTCAAAGCGTTTAATATGTTCCCGATTTGAGGGTGCGGTATAAAGCACGGCCGTATGACCTCGACCCGCAAATAAGACCAGTTTTTCGGCTTTTTTCACCCCATCTTCAAAGTCTTTCGCTCGGTACATAGCTAAAATTGGCGAGAGTTTTTCGTAGGAAAATGGTTCCTCTAAACCAATATTTTCTACTTCTCCGATTAGTAATCGGGTATCTTCGGGAACGGAAATTCCGGCCATGGCGGCTAATTTTTCCACTGGTTGCCCGACGATATCGGGGTTGATATGACCATCTTTTAGGAGAATCCCGACGACTTTTTCCCTTTCTTCGGGGGAAAGAAGATAGGCCCCGCGATCAATAAATTCCTGTCGAACTTCTTCATAGATGCTATCGACAACGATTACCGATTGTTCGGAGGCGCAAATCATGCCGTTATCGAAGGTTTTACTGAGAATAATCGAGGAAACGGCCATTTTTATGTGAGCGGTTTCGTCAATTAAAGCGGGGGTATTGCCGGCACCGACTCCTAGGGAAGGTCTTCCGGAAGAATAGGCCGCTTTTACCATACCGGGACCGCCGGTAGCAAGGATTAAATTAATGCTGGGATGTTGCATTAATGCTTGGGAAAGTTCCACCGATGGCTGATCGATCCAACCAATAATACCGGCCGGCGCACCCGCTTTGACGGCCGCTTCCAAGACAATTTTGGCCGCCGCGATGGTGCAGTCTTTCGCTCGCGGATGGGGGGAAAAAATGATGCCGTTGCGGGTTTTCAGGGCAATTAGGGCTTTAAAAATGGCTGTAGAGGTGGGATTTGTGGTGGGTACGATCCCCGCTAAAATGCCCACGGGTTCGGCGATTTTTTGCAATCCAAAGGATTTATCTTCTTCGATAATGCCGCAGGTTTTGCTGTGTTTATACTTGTTGTAGATGATTTCTGAGGCAAAATGGTTTTTAATCACTTTATCCTCTATTACCCCCATCCCTGTCTCTTGTACGGCCATTTTAGCCAGGGGAATGCGAGCGTTGTTAGCTGCTAATGCCGCTTTTTTGAAGATAAGATCTACTTGTTCTTGGCTATAGTTGGCAAATTGTTGTTGAGCTTTTTTTACCTGTTGAATGAGTTCTTCTAGCTCTTGTCTATTGGTAACTATCATAACAATTTTGTCGAAAAAATTAGGCATTTTATTCTACTCTAGCGTTTTTCGGCAGGGGATTCGCTTAATCTTGGGATTTTCTTTATAGTTTCCTAAGCATTGGTATTATAGGATACTAATCCTAAATCCATTGAGCATAGGTTACATATCAGGACAGGCACTCATGCAAGAGGCACTCATGCAAAGGGGAGAATAAATAATCAGTTTTTAATAACTGGATTTAGTATAAATTAGGATTGACCAGTACCTAGAAAAAGTTTGAGGACAGAGACTCAATGATCAAGTTACCAGAAATTCAAGCTGGTGTTCGAGAAGCTGGTTCTATTCCGCACTCCTTGAGTGAAAAGTTTAAAGTTGATCACAGCTTGGCAACGGATTCAGGGTGAGATTCAACATCAAACTAGGATATCTCTAAACTCTAAAAAATCAATATCTTCAGAGCCACCGAATCAAAGAGAATTAAATCACTCAATTTTGATGATATTTTGAATGATTAATCTAAACCCAGTTTCTTGGCGAAATTTTTCCATCCTCTCCTGTTGTGAACTCTGAAAGGTAGGCTTTTTGTTATTGGCAATGTAGGCTTTTCTAGATGAATAATCCTCTCTACCATGATTTTCAATAAATACCCGAATTGTGTTTCTTAGTTGCTCTTCTCCGTCTCCTACCCACCCCGAATTTTTCCCCTTTCGTTCTTTTAATTCTACAAAAATCAAACAATTAGCATAGGTCAGCATTCCATCACAGCGTTTATCCATACCACTACCATCGACTTTTCTAATTTCAATACATTTATCAATAGCGGTAAATGTCACTTCAATTTCTTGATAGTTTTCCACAATAGCAATCCAATCCCTGGGATTTTCTGTATCTAAATAAGCGGGAGTTTCTGGGGGAAATGGCGGATCACAAATTCCAAATTCATGCCGATGGGTTTGACTCTGACATTTTTTATCAAAGAAATTGATCTTCATAACTGTTCTTCGATTTCCAGTAAATCATCAAAAAGCTGATTTGTCTCTCCTAGGGA
The DNA here is from genome assembly GCF_030065455.1 of Microcystis sp. M53602_WE12. Classification (NCBI taxonomy): domain Bacteria; kingdom Bacillati; phylum Cyanobacteriota; class Cyanophyceae; order Chroococcales; family Microcystaceae; genus Microcystis; species Microcystis sp. M53602_WE12. Next base: position 4,968 of record NZ_JASJFB010000483.1, read on the forward strand.
AAGATTGAGATAATTTTCATCAGAAGGTAAACCATTATATGTAGCAAGTTCTCGGATTTCTCCTTGCTCTGTTAATTCATATACAATAGCATCTTCTGCCGCTATACAAGAGGCTTTCGGGACAATTTGGTTGAGCTTTTCTTGGAGATAATCGGCGTTAGAAATCGCTGATGATAGGATTTTTTTGATAACTTTATCTGCTTTGATAGCTAGGGTTAGATCGTTGATAATATAAGGACTATGAGTAGTTAAAATTAGTTTATTTCCCTGGGTTAAATTGGCAAATTCAAATAATTTATATAAAATCTTTTTCTGAGATTGAGGAAATAGATTCTGCTCGATTTCTTCCACAATATTTACAAAACACTCATTGCGGTATTTAGAAGATAATACTTCTAGTGCCACCTTTTTTAGTTTATCGGAAAGATTATCATTAGAGATAATTTTCTCGATTTCCATTTTTAATCTTTTTTGCTCCTCTCCACTGAGTTCATTGCGGGAAGTTTCTTGAGTTCGATTAATCGATAAAGCAATATTTCGAGAAACGAGAAATAAAGGAACAAAAGACTGAAAACCACTGGAAGCTTCTGATAGATTTAGTTGATAATCACTACCCACAATCTTGGCCAGTCTATTGAGTTTATCAAATTCCAATTTAACCTCACCTACTGGCAAAGTCAAACTGCCAGATAATTCCTGTTGTGAGCGATCCAATTCTTCCCAGAAAGTATATAATGATTCTGGCAGTCCTTTGAGTTTTTCTGGCCATCTTACTGCACTCAAAAAGTTTCGCTCTGCTGGTACATACATAATTTTTGGTACTCGATACTTTGAATTATCAGTACGCTCGATCGATAATTTAGCATTTTCAAAACTAATTCGATAAACATCTCCATTGTATTCAATTTGGGTTTCGGGTAAAAAGTAATTGGTTAAATTTTGGTATTGACAAAAAGATTTAACAAAACGATTATATTTAGTCACATATTTTTCCTCTAAATCCCCACGATATAGAGCTTTTTCCAACCAGCTTAATGTTGATATTAATTTAGCAATGCTACTTTTTCCAGTTCCTTGATTACCGATAAAAATCGTTACTTTCCGAACGTCGATAAAACCATCATTTTCTAGTAAACCCGCCTTAATTGGACCGAAGTTTTTAACTTTAATTTGGCTCATTGTTACCCCCTTGATTGACGATAAGTAGCTGGTTATAATTAAATTAAAAATGGATTTTAGGTTCGATCCCCCCTGCCCCCCTTGATAAGGGGGGTGCCGATCCCCCCTTAGTCCCCCCTTGATAAGGGGGGTGCCGATCCCCCCTTAGTCCCCCCTTGATAAGGGTGGTGCCGATAGGCGGGGGGATCCCCCCTTGATAAGGGTGGTGCCGATCCCCCCTTAGTCCCCCCTTAATCCCCCCTTGATAAGGGGGGCATCTGATAATTTTTAACGCCTACCTACTTAATAAATTTTGGGCAGTAATTTGTCCTGAAAAAAAGCTCGTGTTGAACACGAGCTAAATTAACTAACTTCAAGGACTAATTAGCCACCGACTTTAACTACCGGTTTAAAACTGGGAACCACCAGTTCACTATCCTGTTTAGTCAGCTTATTGTATAAGCGTTCCGTATTGGGGAAATTAGCGGCTGGTAGAGTCGGGAAACGACGATAGGGAACCGTATCTTCACCAAATAATTGTAGGTATTCCATGCTATTAACCATGGCACCGATAAAGGCCTTTAATCCCTTAGTTGCCAGAATTTGGTTATATTTCTGGATTTCTTTTTGATTCAAGGGAGCGCGACCTAAGAAGTGCTTGGTTCCCAATTCAATTACTTTCGTATTCGGATAGGGAGCATAGAATTCTTTCAGGTAAAGATCCGAACAACCTAAACCCTCAATAAACTCTTTCACCGTGATCTCAGCATTGCTTAATTTACTCTCTAAAGCGGTAAATTCGGCATTGATGATATAGGGTTCGAGATCCCGTTCAAAAATCTGACGATAGGCGGCGCGAACAGTATTTTGTACGGCAACTTTATCCAGATTAGTTAACAGTTTAAAGATCTTAGTTTGTTCCCGTTGAACCGTGACACCTTGACCGACACGAGATTGAATATCGGGTTCAGTGCGAATTGAGACCGAAGGTGTACCCAATTCAATAAAGCGCGGGGTTTCCTCTTTATCAACTCTTTGGCCGATATCTTCGCGGAGATTGCCCAAACGCACCATCCGTAACTGCATCCCTTGGGGAGTTAGATAGCGCTCGTAGGGAACCGTATCTTCACCAAAAGCTTCCGTATATTCAGGACTGTCGATAAGGGCATCGATTAAAGCATAGAAGCCTTTTTTCGAGCAAAGATCGAAGTATTGATTCATTTCCTGACGACCGTAGGTGGGACGACCGAGCAGACGACGGTGAATATATTCGATCGCTTTCACCACATAGAGAGGAGTCCAGTAGATTTTCCGGAAAGCCTCGGATTTAGCTAGGGTTTTGATAAACTCGCGCAGAGTAATATCGCCATTTTCTAACTTAATCTCGGCCACGGATAAACGCTGACCTTCGTAGGGCATTCGACCGAAAACCTGACGATAAGCCGCTAAAATCACTCTTTGGGTGGAACTTTCGCCAAATTTAACGCTTACTCCATTGCTAGAACCGGGTAACTCGTTATTGAGACGGAAAACTTTCGGTCCCAAAGTACCGGGGAATTCACCTCGGGCGCCGGGGTTGCTATTTTGGTTATTAGTGGCAGGTCCGCGGTGGATGAGGATACGTTTGGTATCTTTACCGAAGGGAGCGGGACTAGAACTAGGTTCGCGGGTTTCTTTCGGGAAAATTGCCCCAAATTGGATTTCTAGGGGATCATTTCCGGAACCGTAAACGTGCTGATCCGGTAAGGGGCGATCGTATTTAGCAAAGGTGGTGATAAATTGGGGAACTTTGCGGAAAGGTGCGCTGTAGTTAAACAGGTCGATCTGCATCCCCCAGTTGCGACATTCCTGCGCTTCTGCACCCAAACCCCGGAGATAGGGAACGGTTTCTTCGCCGAAATAGTCGGAATATTCCTGAGAATCGACTAAAGCATCGATTAACGCCGCTAAACCGCCGCTAGAGACGATCGAGAAGTATTTCTGCACTTCTTCCCGGGAGGAAGGACCGCGACCGAGGAAATGACGAAAAGCCAATTCTAGGGCGCGACTATTGATAAAAGGTTCAAAGAACTGTTTACGATAGAGAGGCGATTTACCGAGACGACGGACGAATTCTTTCATCGAGATGTCGCCGTTTTTCACCTTCGATTCTAGGTCAGAAATGGACTGACTATAGGCGCGGGTGATGTCCCGTTCAAAAATTTGTCTGTAGGCAGCCTTGATAATCGAAGATTTTTCCGACTCCGATAAACCGGTTTTCATGACAAACTTTTGCCGTTTTTCGGCACCATTGTAGTAGCTTTGGGGAAGACTTAAACCCTGTTGGTCACTACTGGGACGCTGACGCAGTTTATTAGAGGGGGTGGGGGCTTTTAATTCCCCTAGTAGGATATTGAAATAGTCACTGATTAAAGTGGCCGCATCCTTGTCTCTCTGGAAATACTCGATCGAAGCGGCCCGCATTTCCTGTAGGGCCACGATGGTGGCATCAATAGAACAGGCATTTTCGAGAACTTCCCTTAAACCGCGGGTATTAACGATCAGGATACTGGTATCACCAGCCACGATCGCATAGGTAATATAACGCAGGAACCAGGATAAATCCCGGAGGGACTTCTGCATATTGCTCGGACCGTAACGAGAGACGTTAATCGGTCGGAATCCGGGGGGAATCGGGCCGCTAGAGGCGAAAATCCCCTTTAAGCCACCGAGGATGCCACTACCGCCACCAGACCCGCTTTCAGCGTAGGTAACGGTTCCTAATTTCATCCCTTCCTGGACGTTGATAACTTTACCCGCACCCACCAGGGCCAATTCTTCCACGGGGGGTTTTTCTAGGTAGGCCATGGGTGAACCACCGGTAAAAATCCGGTTAGCTGCCCGCGAGACGATCAGATCGGAGTTCCGGGTGAGCGTTTGGGCAATATCTAAACGCTTGCTCCCCGATTGGAAGTAGGCGATCAGTTCGTTGAGTTCGGGTTTATCGAGAAAGCGGTCTTGTTGTTCTGCTTGGGTAATGGCAGATACTGGGACGGTTTGATAGAGTTGGGGACGCGCTAAGGAGCTGCCACCGCTTGCCTTAAGACTCATTGGATTTTAACTATCTCCCTTGACGATGTGCTGAGTTCTCCAATCGTGGAGGCGATCGGTCTTAAAACCAGATGTTTAAAAATTTAATCAGCATCTAGATTAAAACTTTTTGCGCTTCCTGAGATAGTTTATTAAGAATTATATAGATTTTTTTCGCTCAAGTTGCCGATTGGTCTATTCTGACACCCCACCTGTATGGGAGGCTAACCAGTCTAAATAGGTCTGTGAACCCGCCACAATCGGTAAAGCGATGATTTCTGGGACGGCATAGCTATGAAGTTCCTGTATCTTCGCCGATAACTGCTCAAACTGCTTTAAATCGGTTTTGATCACTAATTGCCATTCGCTCTCGTTTTCAATCTGTCCCTGCCAACGATAAATGGAACGAATCGGGTAAATACTGACACAAGCTGCCAAGCGCTCGTTAAGTAAGGCGATCGCTAGGTGTTCCGCTTCCGTTTCGCTGGCCGTTGTCACCAGCACCACTCCAAAACCGATTAATCTTTCAGTCATACTAAATCCTTTGAGTATAGGCTACATATCAGGACAGGCAAAAGGCAATAGGCAACAGGCAAAAGGCAATAGGAGGAATAGATAATCAGTCTTTGATAACTGATCACTGATAACTGATAACTGAATTTAGGTGATCACTTTTTCTAAAGCGGCCAGATCGGGAATACAGAGATATTCCTGCCGTCGTTGAATCAGTCCTTTTTTCTGCAATTTGGTCAGGGAGCGGGTCACGGTTTCCCGGGCCAAGCCACTAATACCACTCAATTCCCGGTGAGGTAAATTAGGAATTATCGCACCCTGACCGCTTTTTTCTCCTTGACCTTCGGCTAAAAAGAGTAAAGTATCGGCGACTCTGGAGAGACTATCGGCCTCGCGCAAACGTAAACGCCGGTTAACTTGACGCAAACGCTTGGCCATTAACTGAGAAAGACGAATTCCCGCTAAAGGCTCCGATTTGAGCAGATTAACAAAATCTTGGGCGGGAATACTGCTAATTGTGGCCGTGGTTAAGGTGATAGCATCGCTGGAGCGGGTAGATTTGTCTAAAGCGGCCATTTCTCCGACTATTTCCCCTTTACCGACGATATTTAAGGTGACTTCTTTACCCGACCTATCGTAAGTACGAATTTTCACCCAACCATCCAGAATAAAGTAAACCGAACCACCCCAATCATTTTCTAATAAAATCGCCCGATTAGCAGGATGAGTTCGGGTGACAGCATGAGAAGTAACTTTATCGAGGGTTTCAGGGGGCAAACCGACCAATAAGGTGGCTGTATCCAATAATTTTTGAATCTCTGCTGATTTTTCCGCAGGATAGCGTTTTTCTTCCATGGTTTAATATTTAAATTTTGTTCGTTTTAGGCAGGTGATTCTACAATGGAAAGTTGTGGGTATTTTTAATGATCCAGTGACCGATAAACAGGATTTTTACTCCCTACTGACCGAGATCGATCGGATTCTTGCCAAGGTGATTTCCTCTCTAGTTAACCCGCAAGAAGTTACTTCCGAGACAATTATCGCCACTCGTCAACATTTAGAATCGGCCAGAGTGATGCTTTCTCCCTTATTGTTGCCCGCTCCAACCCCTGAAGTTGCCCGTTGGTCCCTGGGAATGGAGGTGCAACCAGAGGGGGTAAAAGTTGTCTTTTTTCGGGAAAGCCAGGGACTGATCGATTTTTATCCTCTTTCTTGGAGTCTGGCAACGGGAACAAGCGATCTCTTACCCTGCTCTCAGGTGGAAGAATATCTAATTAGTTGGCTATCTAATCGGGATTTTAGCACCGATTCTTGGCTCTGGGAAGCCCTAGATCGATTAGAAGCTATTATTATCACCGATGACGGGGAAACCCCCACGGATGACCTGAAAAAAGCCCTTCTCACAGCGCAACTAATACCCCCCGATCGCCTATCTAGTCTAGAAACAGCGCTCGCTACTGCTCTGGCCCATATTCCCACTAGCGACCAACCCCAACCCCAAACCCTACTGGTTATCGAAGGGAAGCGGGAGACCACCACTTTAGCAATAGTGGAAGTCCCACCGCAAACTCGCTCTTTATCCCGTCAAGCGATCGCTCTGAGCCATTTTAACTACGGGGAAAACACCTATGAACGGGCCATACTCTCTCACTTAATTTATCCTCTCTGGCGTTCTTTTTTGCCTCTTTCCCGCTCCGATCTCACCGATACTAATCCCTTAAAAAAATCTTTACTGGCAGCCGCTAGATTAACCAAATTAATCCTGCAAGAAGAAAGCGAATTTACCTCCTCTCTAGCCGGTCATACTTGGACGGTCAGTCGCACCGATTTAAATAAGAAGGTCATTATACCATATCTAGATAATTTAAGACAAAAAATTAATGATTTGTTAGAAAAACAGCAAAAAAGTCTTGAGGATATCGATCAAATAATTTTTAGCGGTAATTTTTTCTTAACCATTTGGCCCTATTTTATAACAGAAATACAGCAAGAATTTGCTGGTTGCAATCTAGAGTCCCCCAGTCAGGAAAACTTCTCACCAGTAATCTTGGGTTTGGGTCGTCTCTGTTTATTTTCGGCTCTTAGAGGTGAGAAGGTCAATAATGCTTAAAAACATCAACGTCAGAAGTAAAACGTAGGGTGCGTTAGACGGCCAAAATTGCTGCTTTGACTTGAAGGTAACAATCCGTCGTAACGCACCACCTATCATCAACTAAGTAGCCGGTTACAATTAAAGATAAAATACAAAGAACCAGAACCCTGTCCCACTATCTCACAATTAATTGAGATTACTTACTTAACTGGTGCGTGGGGCGCAGATTGCTAATTTTGTTTTTTTATTCAAGGTTATTGCCGCAAACACGCCCCCGACATTATTGCTAAATGTTAAATTTTATTACAGGATGCAACATTGGTGGTCTAGATGGATTTAGATTATCCACATAAATGGTCAATTAAATACCCTCTTTATCTGATTTGCCCTGCCATCACCTCAGTTATTAGTTATCGGTGGAGATTGTTAAGTAAACAGTAATATTTCCCCATGACGGATTTAATTCTACAAAATCGTTACAAAGTCTTGCGATTAATTGCCGATGGTGGTTTCGGAGAGACTTTTTTGGCAGAAGATAGCCAAATGCCTTCAAAACGTCTCTGTCTGATTAAACAGCTAAAACCGATTAATGACAATCCCCAGGTTCACAATCTCGTCAAAGAAAGGTTTGAGCGAGAAGCGGCTATCCTGGAAAAATTGAGCGAAAATAGTCCCCAAATTCCCAAACTATACGCTTATTTTGAGGAAAATAATCAATTTTATTTAGTCGAGGAATTTATCGAGGGAGAAACTCTCAGCCAAAGAATACAGAGTAAAGGAGTTTTTACCGATGATCAAGTCAAAGAGATTTTAGTTAGTATTCTACAGGTTTTAATTTATGTTCACGGACAAAAAATTATCCATCGAGATATAAAACCCGATAATATCATTCTACGGATTTATGATAATTTACCGTTCCTAATTGATTTCGGTGCAGTTAAAGAAACTATGGGAACGGTGGTTTCTAATTCGGGGCATTCTCTTAATTCTATTGTTATCGGTACTCCCGGTTTTATGCCATCAGAACAAGCGATCGGTCGTCCGGTTTATAGTAGTGATCTCTACGCTTTAGGATTGACGGCTATTTATCTACTAACTGGCAAAACTCCTGAAATGCTAGAGAGCGATCCGATGACAGGAAAAATTTATTGGCGGCAGTTCGCTTTAGATACTAATATCAGTTTAGCAGCCGTCCTAGATAAAACTATTTCACCGCGCTCTAACGAACGTTATTTAACCGCAAAAGAGATGTTAGAAGCGCTACAAAATACCCCATCAATTGTAGCAACAAATATCGTTCTCCCCGCTCCTCCCGCTCCTACTCAAGTAATTTCTCCTGTAACTTCAAAACCTGTTTCTAATCCCCGCACGTTACCTGAATGGGTGAAAGCGATAATTATAGGGAGTATGATCGGTACTGGCATTTTAGGTGGTTTTGTCTTAAGTTATTATCTCTCAAATTATTCTGGAGATGAGTCAATTTCTCCGTCACCTTCCCCAGAAAATCAAGACTCAGATATTACCATTAATAATGAGTTTCCTAAACCTGTGTGTGGAGATGAGAATATCACCGATACTTACTATAAAGTTGTAGTAACTGATGAGGATAGTTTAGAGAGAGTTAAAAATAACTTTTGTCGCGATGCTTTTGTTAATGATGGTAATATTCAGGTAGCAACTTTTAGTGACTTAAATCGCGCTCAAGATTTACAAAGGCAACTAATTAAATACTTTAATCAAGTTAAAATCACCCAAGGTGTCATCGATACCTCACCCAGTCCTGAAGCTGTCTATTCCCCCAGTCCTGAACCCGTCTATTCACCTGTTCCTCAACAGACAGTTAACTCTATTTCTCGTTCAGAAGCGGTGGATTTAATCGAGCGCTGGTTAAAGGCAAAAAGAGATATTTTCGGTCCCTCCTATCAAACCTATTTAGGAGAAGAATTACTTACAGGTAAAGCTTATGATTACAACATAAAACGCTCTGATGGTCAAGAAAGTTCTTCCGAATGGTTAGCTAATAATAGTGCTTATTATATCTATGGAGTTCAGAGAATAGATTCAGTTAATAATTTTACATCCTCTGGTGATCAAGCTACAGTGGATGTGGTGGTTACTGAAGAAAGAACCCTCTATAATAATCAGGGTAAAATTGATCGAAAAAATAGTGCTTTTACTACCTCATTGGTTCGCTATAATCTCCAAAATGATCGGGGACGATGGAAAATAGCTCAATATAGAACCATTAAAAATTTAGCTCGTAGATAAGTTGAATTAATCACAAAGTAGAAACAAAAAAATGAAAAACAACTCAGATAACAAAAAAACAGAGACATCTAACTACAATTATGAATACCATACTGGTATATCAGATATAAAGTTTCTGTTGATATCTAGCTTAGTCGCGATGACTTTTGCTGTGGTCGGTTTTTTAATCTTCAATCAATCTCAGAAAACAACAAATGTAACTGATGATAAGTCCTCCATATCTTACAGAAAATCTCCTCAGTCAATAATTAATAAAACCCCAGATATACCCACACTTAAAACTCCTATCCCTTCGCAAAATGAACTTAATAATCAACAAATTGCCTTGCCATCTTTGCCTGTTACTGATCATAATAATCGTATCAATTTTCAAAAAACGTTTATTTATACTCCCGATAGACCGCCAAATTTTAAGGGGAACGACCAACTACAATCTATTATTAAAAATGTTACTGATTATGTTGCAGAGAATAACTTACCAACTGAGAAATTATCAATTAGCTTAATCGATTTTAAAACCAATAGTAGCGAAAATTATCAAGGAAATATAGGAAGATTTCCTGCTAGTGTTGTCAAGCTTTTTTGGCTAGTTGCTCTGTACGGTTATGTTAATTATCACCAAGGAGATATAGGAGAATATACTATTGAAATTCAAGAAATGATCGGAAAGTCAGACAATGAAGAATCAAGTAATATTGTTGATGCTATCACTGGAGCAAAATCAAATCATAAAAATATGAGCCAGTCAGACTATCAAGAGTGGTTAAAAAAAAGAAATCTACTTAATCAATATTTTGTTGATGCAGGTTATAATGGTATCAATATTAACCAAAAAACCTATCCCATTCCTTCTAAAAAAATGTTTAAACCTCAAGGTGCTGATTTAAAAATGAGAGGCAATGATCCTAAAAATCCGATTAGAAATAAAATTACAACTGAACAAGCTGCTAGATTAATGTATGAAATTATTACAGGACAAGCTATATCACCAGAATCTAGTCAGGAGATGCGATACTATTTGAACAGAATAAACATGATGCAAGATGGCAGCTGGAAAAATATTGACCCGAATCAAGGTCAAGGTCATTTTAATCCCATTAAAGGATTTTTTGGTGAATATTTTGCCAACAGTGACCCTAAAAATATCCAAGAATTTGCTTCTAAAGCTGGTTGGACAAGTGACAGTCGTAGTGAGGTAGCTTATATTAATGATGGTCAAGTTGCCTATATTTTAGCTGTATTTACCCAAGATGCTGCCTACGCTCAAAATTGGCAAATTTTCCCAAAAATTTCTGAATTAGTCTATCAAAAAATGCAGCAAATGGACTCAAAGTATAACACCCCTTAACATCTTTTCCCAATTCTTACTTTAGTGACCCTGAAGATAAAGACAACCGAACCGATTCTATTCAGAATCATCATTATAAATATCTTGGAGAGTTTTATTTTCGTAGCGTTCCTGATCTTGATTTTTGCCGCGACGGGAAGGACGACGATATTTTTTATTGGCTAATTTGGGTTCGTAGGTTTCTTGACCTGCTTCTTTAATTTTTAACTTTAAACTTGACTCTTTTGTGCTAGTTTTCTGTAATGTCTGTTCTCGTGCGATCGCTTCTTCTAAAAACTCTAAATAATGTTGGTAACGTTCCCAATCTCCCCTCACCACACAGTTAGGTTCCCGACGATGAGTACAATCATTAAATTGACAATTTCCTAAAGCTAAACGCTGTCTCACTTCCGGAAAATAAAAAGTTAATTGTTCCGGTGAACAGTTAATATCCGGTTGGTTAAACCCCGGACTATCGGCCAATAAACCCCGATTTGGTAAAGCAAATAACTCCACATGACGGGTGGTGTGACGACCTTTTTGCAGTTTTCCCGACACATCCCCCACCCGTTGATTAATCTCAGGAATTAAGCAATTAATTAAACTCGATTTTCCCACCCCCGAGGGACCGGCCAAGAGAGTGATTTTATGGTTTAATTGTGCCAATAAAGCCTCAAATCCCCGATTTTTCTCCACACTGACAAAAAAAGGCCGGTATCCCCAACCAGCTAGGCGATCGCCCCAAATCTCTATTTGTTCCGGTTCCCCCAGATCAATTTTATTGACACAGACCGCAATTTCTAAGCCTGTGGACTCCGCTTTCACCAAAAAACGACTAATCAGCCAAGGATCGAGGACGGGTTCAGCAAGGGCAAAAACTAGCAAAATCTGCTCGATATTGGCAACGGCCGGCCGATCGATCTCGGTACTGCGGGGGAGAACTTCTGCGATCGCACCCTGTTGATCGGCAAAATTTGCTTCCTCCACGCGCACCCGATCACCAACCATCACCGACTGACCGATTTTTTGCAAGCGAGCGCGACGGGTACAGAGAAGATTATCGCCGATAACGGGAGAATCCAAGCGTACCTGATAGAAATTCGCCTGTACGGCCACCACTGTGCCGTATAAATCGGTTAATTGTCCATCTACCATTTAGGAATCGGGGCGATAGACTTTGAGAACAAAAAAGCTATCTCTGTCCTCGATCGATTCTATCTGATAACCCTCCACGGTCAGGCTAGTGGGAACCTGTTCGATCGGTTCCCCGGCATCTAACCAGACTTCCAACCGTTCCCCGGCGGGCATTTTCTCTAATTGCAATTTTGTCCGGACAAAATTAATTGGGCAGGGAGTGCCGCGCAGGTCTAAAGTCATAGTTATTTAGGGTTTGCTGAAAAAGTTTCTCCTGGGGGCAGGGTGTGGGGTGTGGGGTGTGGGGTGTGGGGTGTGGGGTGTGAGGTGTGGGGTGTGGGTGGAA
>NZ_JASJFB010000789.1:0-4418 GCF_030065455.1 Microcystis sp. M53602_WE12
AACTTTTTCAGCAGACCCTAATTAGGGGTCTCAAGACCCCCCTAGCGGCCACCGAGAAAACCTTCACCAGCTAGGTATTTTTACTCAAGTCTCTGGAGGGGGACAGCTTATGTGACAGTTGAGGGTGCGGAATGTGGGTTGAAGGCTATCAAAATTACCTTGAAACTTTCTACAGTTCGGTAATCAAGCACGGTAACTCCCCCTATCCCTTAAATCCCAATGTCCTGAGTCCTACTGATGATGTTGTTCGCTACTTTGAAGAGAAAGGACCTCTACCCTTGAGCGGTTCCTATACCAGGATTTTAGGGGGAACCACTATGCACTGGGAAGGGAAATCCCTACGGATGTTACCCGATGATTTCAAGTTACGCAGCAAGTACGGACAAGGTCTTGACTGGCCAATTACCGATCAAGAGCTTTGGAAGTACTACCGCCAAGCAGAGTACGAGATTGGGGTTGCTGGAAATGCAGCAGAACAAAGGGAGTTAGGCATCACTTTTGAACACGATGACTATGTCTTTCCCATGCGGGAAATGCCCCCTTCTTACTTGGATAAGAAAGTGCGTCAGAAAATTCAGGGGACGACAGTGGAACTCAATGGCAAAAAGATCGAATTAAAACTTAGCACTTTTCCCCAGGGTCGCAATGGCATACCTAACCCTGATTACAAAGAGTACGGCCATGATAACGACTTCGTTCCCACTGGATTGAGTGGTAAAAATCCAGTAGAGTATGGAGAACGATGCCAGGGAAACGCCAATTGTGTTCCCATCTGTCCAGCTCAAGCGAAGTATGATGCCAGGAGGACTCTGACTACAATAGCCTTTCCCGAACGAGTGCATCTTCTTACTCAGGCGGTCGCTTCCAGGGTGGAAATCGATCCCGAAACTGGCCGTGTTAGTGGCATCGAGTATAAGCACTATCGGGATAAGAACTCTCCTGCTTATACGGTTGGCACGGCTAAGGGTCGTTTATTTGTCCTAGCCACTAACGCGGTAGAAAATGCCAGGCTGATGTTGTCCTCTAATTTGCCTAGTACCAGTGGACTGATGGGTTGCAATCTCATGGATCATCCCTTCCTGTTAGCTTGGGCTTTGATGCCCGAAGTGACGGGGACGATGCGAGGCCCCTTGGTGACATCGGGAATTGGCAGCTTCCGTAATGGTGAATTCCGCAAAGAACAATGTGCCTTTGGCATTGACATCCACAATGATGGTTGGGGATGGTCAGGCACTGGTGTCCCCGATGTGGTGCGAGAAGCGATCGATAATAATAAAAAGTATGGCTCCGAACTTCGCCAGGAACTAATTAGCCGAATCTCACGGCAGCTACTACTGGCTTTCATGTGCGAATTGCCAGCTAATTCCAGTAACCGAGTCAGCATCGATCCCCAATATAAAGATCAACTCGGTAATTATCGTCCGGTTATCCATTTTGATGTCCCTGATTACTGTAAAAAGGCGATGGCTTATGCCCGTAATCTTTCCCGAACTATCTTCGAGCGCTTGGGAGCAGAAGATCATACCCACTACGATAAGTCAGATCCCGCCTATTTTGAGTATGAGGGTCAAGGCTACTGGTTCCGAGGAGGAAATCACTTTTCAGGAACCCACGTAATGGGAACGACTAAATACAACTCCGTTGTTGATTCCTATTTGCGTTCTTGGGATCACGAAAATCTCTATCTACTCGGCGCTGGCAGTATGCCTTCTATTGGCAGTTCTAATACAACATTGCCTCTTGCCGCCCTGGTTTTCCGAGCTTCTGAGCAGATGCTTCAGGACTTAGCTTGAGATTGACATAACAGATTACTAATCCTACCACCAGAGGTATTATCGATGACTGATCGTTTAAGGTTAATTCAAACGGTTGACGACCTGCATTACTATCTGATTCAGGGCATGATGATAGAACACGCAACCATTCCCCCTTACATGACCGCCCTTTACTCCCTCAAACCAGGAAGTAACCTAGAAGCTTTTCATATTATTCGCGCTATTGCTGTGGAGGAAATGCTGCATCTCACCCTGGCTGCCAATGTGTTTAATGCCGTTGGGGGAAATATAAAAGGAGTGCTGACAGCCAATAATTTTATCCCCACTTATCCGACTTACTTACCTACCGGAGCCGATGATTTTCAAGTTGGCCTAGCCAAATTTTCCCCGGAAACAGTAGAGACGTTTCTCAACATTGAACGGTCTAAAGAAGTACCTGACGATGCACCTTTAGTGCTGCCTCGACCGACACAAGGCTCATGGTTGCCGATTCCTGGTTACGATCCAACCTACAAATATTACAGCATTGGGCTGTTTTATGCGGAGGTCATCCGAGGCTTAGAAGCGTTGGATCGAGAGTACAAACAGAAGGGACAGAATCTATTCTGTGGCGATCCGAAAAAGCAAATTACCCGGGAATATTACTACGATGGTGCCGGCGAGATTATCCCGGTATATAATCTCAAAGATGCCAAGCGTGCGTTAAAAGTAATTCAAGAACAAGGTGAAGGCTCCAGGCAAGGAACTATCTATGATGCAGAACGGGAACTTTCCCATTACTACCGTTTCCAGCAACTAAAATTAGGTCAATACTATACGATCAATAAAGATGATCCGCTGAAGTCAGATCTCCCCGATCACCCCACCGGAAAAACCTTTACCGTAGATTGGGACGCGGTTTATCCGGTCTTGGAGAATGCCAAACTGAGTGATTATCCCCAAGATTCAGAATTATATGCCGCCAGACAGCAATTTCAGCAGGCTTACGCTCATTTCCTCGCCCAGATTGAATTTTCCTTTAACGGCCATCCTGAGACATTACTGCCTGCGGTGGGGGGAATGTTCAAACTCAGAGACTTGGCTAATCTGTTAATTCGCAATCCCATTCCGGGAAAAGACGGGGTTAATGCCGCCCCGATTTACTAAATGTCAGCACCATGAAGTTCAAAATGGAGTTCAAAATTTTGTGGAGGTCAATCACCAGTGAATATTGATAAACCTGAGTTTACTGGGTATTTCTTGGAGTTCTCGGCAGCGGTTACTGGATTTTCTCAGTTTCATCTGCAAGGCACAGGCCAAGCTGCCCTTTACTTTGATACAGTTCGGGGTGTCGTTGGTGGCCAAATATTTGAGGAATTACTGCAAACCTTTCATGATCAGGGTGTGGAGGCGGTTTTGACATCAGGAAAACTAGGACCCATCGCCCGTAACATTATCAAACTCTGGTACATCGCTACTTGGGAACAACTTCCCTCCGCATGGCGGGAACGGTTTGGGATTCCGGTAAATGATAGCACTTTTATTGCCGCTCCCTATGCCTATCCTGAAGCACTTGTGTGGTCGGCGATCGGAGTTAATCCCCCCGGAGCGAAAGCACAAGGGTATGGGACTTGGAGTGATCCTCCCTCTGTCAAACTTAGTTAACTAATGGGCATTGCTGAATGAAGAGATGAAAGTAGGATTAAGGAAACAGGGAACAGAATAAAGTCAATATTGACAAGGCGTTCTCACAATCTAAAATCGACAATTATCAATTCATCCCCTAATTCAGCAACGCCAAATAATTTCGGTTGGCTTGAAGTACTGCGCTGTACCTGAAAGATCGGTGTCAGCTAGTGCGCCTCTTATTGTCCAAAAAAATGCTTAATTAGAAGTGAAAAATGAACAGGAAATTTTGGTTTCGTCAATTGTCGGCTGTGGTGATCACGATTCTGTTTTGTTTAACCCTTTTTAGTTTGCCTGCCAATGCTTTCGTTGCTACGGATTACTCGAAATTGCTGCTGACTAACGAATGTAATGGATGCGATCTATCGGGAGTCGATTTATCGAATAAAGATTTGTATGGTAGTGCTCTGATTGGGGCGAATCTTTCGGGAGCCAATTTATCAGGAGCCTTACTGCAAGAGGCAACGCTAGGAAAAGCCAATCTAACAGGAGCTAATCTCTCCAAGGCCGATCTCTCGGCTATCACTTTATCAGCGGCTAATCTAACGGCGGCCAATCTCTCAAAAGCAGTTTTGTATAATGCTCGGATGGATGGGGCAATTTTGACCGATGCGACTTTAACAGAGGCTGATCTAGAATCTGCCATCATTTCTGATGCGAATATGTCCAATGCCGTGGCCAAAAATGCCCAATTCAAAAATGCGATTTTATCCAGATCTAATTTATCGGGGACGGATTTTTCGGAAGCAACCATGGGATATGTGGCTCTTCGGTTTGTGTTATGCAATGGACGGGGATTATAAGGGATGGAACCCTTATATAGAAAGGCATTTAGCCATTTTTGTCAATTGTTTTTTATCTAGAGCGAACTAATCAATTAAGTCTCTTGCCAGATAAAGATTTAGTCGATTTATGCCCCCCTATCGAACCATACCAAGTAACGAAGAACCAAATTTCTCGACGATAACTAATATCAGA
>NZ_JASJFB010000010.1:0-5459 GCF_030065455.1 Microcystis sp. M53602_WE12
ACTCTTGTTCTGGTGTTGGGTAAAATCGGTAGCGATAGCTTTTCCATATCTCGCATTCTAGCATATATCGTGTAAATGCGCTAATATTTAACGGTAAAGCCGTCGTAGAACGACGGGGTTTCAGACCCAAATTTTCGATGAACTGTCCCACCCTTATAGCCTCTTGAATGGCTATCTCTTGGTGTGAATTGGTTTTTAACTTAAACTCTATGACTCGCATTGACTCGACCTCTCAATGTGTTATGCTTATAATCTAGCAACTCATCGTACAAGGTGTCAAGGCGATGTCAGCTTTTCATCTCCGAGGTAAAACCGAGGGTTCCTTCAAGCTGACATTTTAGGTAAAAAGTTTTTTTGTAGAAAGCTAAGGGGATCAGATAACTATGAGCCAGATCACAAACACGGATAAGAGTCTTGAGGCGATGAAAAAGTTTGCCGAACAGTACGCTAAAGGTACAAATACTTACTTCTGTAGCGATCTCTCGGTGACAGCCGTAGTAATTGAGGGATTAGCGCGTCATAAGGACGAATTAGGCGCTCCTTTATGTCCCTGTCGTCACTACGAAGACAAAGAAGCGGAGGTAAAAAATACTTTCTGGAATTGTCCCTGTGTACCGATGCGGGAACGGAAAGAATGTCACTGTATGCTATTTATTACCCCCGATAACGAGTTTGCTGGGGAAGAACAGATAATTTCCCTCGACTATATCCAAGAAGTCCGCGAATCGATGAAGGGGCATTAGTTTAGGGTAATGACAGCCACCGCTTTTGGCCAAGGAATCGACGAATTTAATCGCCAGCAATTCTATGCTTGTCATGATACCCTAGAGGCTTTGTGGATGGAGTCCACAGAGCCTGAAAAAACCTTTTATCAAGGCATTTTGCAGATTGCTGTCGCTTGTTACCATCTGGAAAATAATAACTGGCGCGGGGCGGTAATTCTTTTGGGAGAAGGGGTTAGACGTTTGCAACACTATCAACCCGATTACGAGGGGATCAACGTGACGCACTTGGTTGGGGAGAGTTTGGATCTATTAAACTTTTTACAGAATCTCGATCCCCAAGCATTACCGGCAGTGCTAGAAGCGATGAAAAGCAATCAGGAACATCCTCATCCCCACCTCGATCGATCTATCTGTTCTCTGCCGAAAATCCTCAAAAGTCATCCCGTTCTCTAAAAAGCTAGATTAGTTAGTCAATACAATTACGTCTATAGGTGAGATTTCTATGAGAGCAAGATACGCAAAAATCAGAGGATGGCTAGTTGCCCTCGTTTCTGCTGGCTTAATCATGGGATTGGGCAATTCTCCCCTAGTCAAAGCACAGCAGAACATTGTACCAGGTAATGCCATGACAGTGCGATCGGATATTCAGGAGGCGAACTCAAAAACGGGGGTAATTACTGCTAGGGGTAACGTACAAGTGTTCTATCCCGCTCGCAAAATGCAGGCCACTTCCGCCCAAGCTCAGTATTTTAGCCGCGAACGTCGTTTAGTGATGACGGGTAACGTTTACGTTTTGCAGGAAGGCAACAGTATCCGCGCCGAAACGATGACTTATCTTGTCGATGAGGGCAGATTTATCGCTACTCCCCAAACCAGTCAGCAGGTGGAGTCAATTTATTTAGTCCAAGATAACGAAACTTCCCCCCAACCGGCTGCTTCTCCGACACCCGCACCCATACCTTCCCCTTCCCTCCCCGCTGCCCCAATTATTAACCCGCAGTGATAGTCAGGAGTCAGGAGTCAGGGGTCAGGAGATTATTTTTAGTTATTCTTCCCACACCCTACACCCTACACCCCACACCCCACACCCCACACCCTACACCCCACACCCCACACCCTACACCCTACACCCCACCCCCCCACTTCCCCACTTCCCCAACACCCAACACCGGATAAAGATGACTTTAGTATTAGAAAATATCCATAAATCCTACGGTAAAAGGCTCGTGGTTAACCGGGTGAGTATTACGGTTGCCCCGGGGGAAATTGTCGGGTTATTGGGACCAAATGGTGCGGGGAAAACCACAACTTTTTATATCGCCACGGGATTAATTAAACCGAATCAAGGGCGCGTTTGGCTCGATCAAAAAGAAATTACCAAATTACCCCTTAATCAGAGGGCGCGTCTGGGTATTGGCTATCTGACGCAGCAGGCCAGTATTTTTCGTTATTTAACTGTATCAGAAAATATTCAGTTAGCCCTAGAACAGTCGGGGGTTCCCTTTTCCCAACGGGCAAATCGTCTCTATGATTTATTAAAAGAATTTCGCCTCGATAAGATTGTTCGCACTAAAGGAGCCTACGTTTCCGGAGGAGAAAGAAGGAGGACAGAATTAGCTCGCGCTTTAGCGGTGGGAGTCAACGGACCGAGATTTTTATTATTAGATGAACCTTTCGCGGGGGTGGATCCGATCGCCGTGTCCGAGATTCAAGCGATGATTGCTGGTTTAAGGGATCGTCAGATGGGAATTTTAATTACTGATCACAATGTGCGAGAAACTTTGGCTATCACTAATCGGGCTTATATTATGCGCGAAGGGCAGATTTTAGCGGCGGGAAGTGGCGAAGAACTTTATAATAATCCTCTGGTGCGTCAGTATTATTTGGGTGATAATTTTTTCCGATAATTGTTATTAATAAAAATCGCTGCATTATATCATGAAAGTTGGCAATTGGCAAGGAAATTTAAGTAGAATACCCGGATTTAGCATCTTAGACCGCTATATTTTTGTCGAGTTATTATTGCCCTTTTTATTTGGTATGGGTTTATTCACTTCTTTGGGAGTGGCGATCGGTACTTTATTTGATTTAGTGCGACGGATTACTGAATCGGGTTTACCTTTTACTTTGGCCTTAAAAATTCTCTTATTAAAAATGCCAGAGTTTATCGTTTTAGCCTTTCCCATGTCGATACTTTTAGCGGCTTTAATGGCCTACAGTCGTTTAGCCAGTGATAGCGAATTAATTGCTTTGAAAAGTATTGGAATTAGTGTTTATCGCCTAATAATTCCCGCCATTGTGCTAAGTTTAATAGTGACGGGATTAACCTACGTTTTTAATGATTATGTGGCTCCGGCTGCCAGTTATGAAGCTAATGCTACCATGACGAAAGCTCTGCGACCAAATCGCAAATCTTTTATTGAAGATAATATTATTTATCCTGAATACGGCAAAGTGCGGCAACCGGATGGAGGGGAACCCCAAACGGTATTAAGAAGGTTATTTTATGCCGAAAGATTTAACGGTCAAGAGATGCTAGGTTTAACCATTCTCGATCGCACCCAACCGGAAGTTAATCAAATTATTACCTCAGAATCAGCTTCTTGGAATATTGAAAAAAATATCTGGGATTTTTATAACGGCACAATTTATCTAATTGATCCTAATGGTTCCTATCGTAATATTGTCCGCTTTCAACATCAACAATTAGCCCTACCGCGTACCCCGTTAGATTTAGCTTTTCGAGGCCGAGATGGTTCAGAAATGACCCTGAGACAAGCGCAGGAATACCTAAAAATACTGCAATTAAGCGGCAATCCTACCAAAATTAGAAAACTACAGGTTCAAATCGAGCAGAAAATATCTTTACCCTTTGTTTGTTTGGTTTTTGGGATGATTGGGGCAGCCTTGGGATTACGTCCCCAAAATTCTAATAAAGCCACCAGTTTCGGTATTTGTATTGTCCTAATTTTCTCCTATTATCTCCTATCTTTTGTCACCAGTTCCTTAGGCATTGGCGGAGTTTTAACCCCCTTGATGGCCGCTTGGTTGCCCAATATTTTAGGATTAACTGCTGGGGGAATTTTGTTACTTCAGTCGGCTAAGTAATCGAGGGTTAGCGGTGGGAATAAAAATTGATAATCATCAAATTTCTAGGGCTAATTTGTATAAACGACTGCGGGATAAATTAGTAACCTGTGCTAATTGTCTGCTGGCTTGCGATCGATTAACTCCTCCTTCGATAATTTGTTTTAATTCCCGTTTTAATTCCTCGTCGGATAATTGGATATTATCGGCCTGATCGTTGCCCATAACTACGATTGTAAATTCCCCTTTAGGAGTTTTATTCTCCTGATATAAATTAATCGCCTCGGCGATAGTTCCTCGCCAAATTTCTTCGTAAAGCTTGGTTAATTCTCGACCTAAAACTATCTTTCTCGTTGATCCGAAAGTTTCGCGTAAATCCTCCAAAGTCTTAATAAGTTTGTGGGGTGCTTCATAAAAAACCATCGTTCTCGTTTCAGTTTTTAAACCCTCTAAGCGCTCTTGTTTCAGCTTTTCCTTACCCGGAAGAAATCCTTCAAAACAGAATCTTTCCGTGGGTAATCCCGACACCGCTAAAGCAGTAATTACCGCCGTTACTCCGGGGATGGGAACCACTTCGATCTGAGCTTCTATACAAGCTTTAATTAACTCATAACCCGGGTCAGAAATCCCCGGCATTCCCGCATCAGTAACCAAAGCGATATCCTGACCTTGGCTGAGAATATTTAATAACTGATCGAGACGGGAAAGACGATTATGTTCGTGGTAACTAATTTGAGGGGTTGGAATATCAAAATGCTGCAATAATTTGCCAGTGTGTCTGGTATCTTCAGCAGCAATTAGAGAGACTTTTTTGAGAGTTGCCAGGGACCGGAAAGTCAGATCGTCTAAATTACCGATCGGCGTTCCCACCACATACAATTTACCGAGATTATTCATAAATTGGCTAAAAATAGGCTATTTAGTCGTATTTTCAGTGATCAGTACCCAGTAAACAGTAATCAGTAAACTAAAAACTCGGCTCTCCCAGGTTTGGTGGGTAAAATGTATTCTAAGATACAGTCTTGGGGCAGTGAGTGGAACGAACCACAGAGACACAAAGGACACAAAGATCGATCAATCCTCTGTAAGTTAAACTTATCACACAGAACCTAGAAGAGCCAAAACTCACATCTGCTCACCGCTCACTGATAACTGCTCACTGATAACTGATAACTGATAACTGATAACTGAAGACCGATCGCTTTTCTCTGTTCAGGGATCACTCAAATAGGGTAAAGTAGGTCAAGGTATGCTAACCCTGTTATTGCATTAATCTAGTCTAAGGAGAACGTCTTAGTAATGTTAACCCTAAAAATCGCCGTTTATATCGTTGTTTCCTTCTTTGTCTTACTTTTTATCTTTGGCTTCCTTTCTGGCGATCCTACCCGTAACCCCGGACGCAAAGACTTTGAGTAGAAGACAATTAACAAACTGGTTCTAGGGTAGAGGCACAGGGAACAAGTTATTAAACTTTCCCTGTCTCCCTAGAAATAATGATCATGGTAGTATCATCGGAAATTTTGGGTCTGAAACCCCGCCGTTCTAGGTTGGCTTTACGTTAGAATTAAAAGGCCAGTCTCGAAAACCAAGTGGACGGCGCAGCACCTTGAAAACTCGGCTTAGGGGGTTCCGACCAGAAAAGCTTGG
>NZ_JASJFB010000518.1:0-1032 GCF_030065455.1 Microcystis sp. M53602_WE12
GAAATATTATGGAGATTTTTAAAATATGAATGGATTGAATTTAGCGCCTATAAAGACCGAAAGAGCCTCCTCGCTTACGTTAAAAAAGTGCTGGACAATTTTGGAGGCGAGTATGTAATTAATTTTGCCTAGGTACTTATGGGAAGGAATAGATGCCGAATGATTTTTTTTGCTAGACGATTTAAGCAAGATGTACGAGAACTCTCCAAAAAATACCGACATATTCGTGAAATCCGCAAGATTATTGCAGATTATAAAACTTAAAGGTTTACCCTTATTTTATTAAAGTAGGTAATTTAACTATAGCGTTTCCCAATCTCATGAGGTACACCAAAATCTTAACTCCTGAATCCCGAATCCTGACTCCTGAATCCTGAATCCTGACTCCTGACTCCTGACTCCTGACTCCTGACTCCTCAAAACCTAAGACTCTGTACCTCACAACTATGGGAATTGCTATATGCAAATCAAAGATATGAACTCCGAAGAATTAAAAGCGTTAATTGAAAACACAATTGACGAAACCTTAGAATCTTACTTTGGTGATCCCGATGAAGGAAAAACTCTTAAAGAAGAAGTCAAACAACGTCTATCAGCAATAAAACAAAGACGCGAAGCAGGAAAGAAAGGAATTTCAGCAGCCGAGGTTTATCAACGTTTAGGATTAAAACCATAAATGAGTTATTCAGTTGAATATGAATCTGAAGCATTAGCAGATTTGGAGAAACTTGATCCAGAGATCAGAAAACGTATCGTCAATAAAATTGAATGGTTGGCTCAAAACTTTGAACAGATTACCCCTCAATCATTAACAGGAGATTGGACTGGCTTTTATAAACTCAGAGTGGGAAATTATCGCATCATTTATCAAATTGATTTATCTGAAAAAATGGCTCTTCGGTAATTGTTATGCAATGGACGGGGGTTATAAGGGATGGAACCCTTATATAGAAAGGCATTTAGCGATTTTTGTCAATTGTTTTTTATCTAGAGCGAACTAATCAATTAAGTCTCTTGCCAGATAAGGATTTA
>NZ_JASJFB010000549.1:0-10573 GCF_030065455.1 Microcystis sp. M53602_WE12
AAGTAGCTGGTTATAATTAAATTAAAAATGGATTTTAGGTTCGATCCCCCCTGCCCCCCTTGATAAGGTAGGGTTGATTCATGAATCAACCCTACCCTTGATAAGGGGGGTGTCTGATAATTTTTAACGCCTACCTACTTATCGAGGCAATTCTGTTTATTTTCCTCCGGGGATTAGTTACCAATCCTCTGTTTATTTGATTAATTCCACCCCATCTTTGCCGTCAATCTCTTGTAGATAAACTTTTACCTGTTCCTCGGCTGCGGTGGGGAGTTTTTTGCCCGTAAAATCTGGGTGAATTGGTAATTCCCGATGACCACGATCAACGAGGACTAATAAGCGGATTTTTTGCGGTCTGCCATACTCAATAATAGCATTGAAAGCGGCGCGGATCGTGCGACCTTTATAGATAACATCATCGACTAAAATCACGGTTTTTCCCGTGACATCTAGGGGCATTTTGGTTTTAGCAGGAGTGCGAGTTTTAATGCGATCGAGATCGTCGCGATAGAAGGTAATATCGATCGCTCCCACGGGAACTTTTACCCCTTCTAAGCTCTCAATTTGACTAGCAATTAAATTAGCTAAAGGCACTCCTCGCGTGTAGATACCGATCAAAATCAAGTTATTTAAATCGCCACTTTTTTCGATAACTTCGGAAGCCAAACGGGTAATAGTGCGACGAATTTCGTCAGCCGAGAGAATTTCAATTAACTGTGGGGTCATAATTTTCCAAGACAAGGGGGGATAGGGGATAGGGAAATTTTTACGGCAATGTCCCTTTTTTTACTTTTTCCTTTTTCCTTTAAAACCATCTCCATCACTAACGAATATAATTATTTTCACTTACCTATTTTAACTCGATCGCTCATGAGTGATGAATTATTGCAAAAATCTGCCCTAGAATTAGCCCAACTGATTCGCACTAAACAAATCTCCCCCCTAGAATTAACCCATTTATACCTCGACAGAATTGAGAAATTTGACTGTCAAATTGGTAGTTTTGTCCATGTCGCCAGGGAAAGCGCCCTAGCCACCGCGGGCGCCCAAACGGAACAATTAAGTCAAATCGCCGCTACTGCCGAATTACCGCCTTTTTTTGGAGTTCCCACCGCCATTAAAGACTTAAATGCCGTCGCTGGAATGCCGGTTAGTTACGGAATCGCCGCCTTACAGGGAAATATTGCCCAATATGACGAAGGAATCGTCACCAGAATAAAAATGGCGGGTTTTATCCTTCTGGGCAAAACTGCCACTTCCCAGCTAGCTTCCTTTCCCTACACCGAAAATCCGGGTTTTTTGCCGACTCGTAACCCCTTCAACCGCGATTATACCGCAGGAGGTTCCAGTGGCGGTGCGGCGGCGGCGGTAGCGGCGGGTTTCTGCCCGATTGCCCAGGGTTCCGACGGTGGCGGTTCCATTCGTACTCCGGCGGGTTGTTGCGGTTTGGTGGGGATAAAACCCAGTCGTGGGCG
Organism: Microcystis sp. M53602_WE12; assembly: GCF_030065455.1. NCBI lineage: Bacteria > Bacillati > Cyanobacteriota > Cyanophyceae > Chroococcales > Microcystaceae > Microcystis > Microcystis sp. M53602_WE12. The sequence goes on from NZ_JASJFB010000549.1 coordinate 1,476, forward strand.
CGTTTCCTATGCCCCGGTGGGGGAATTTCAAAGCGGTATCGCCACTAACGGCACTCTTTCTAAGACGGTGGCAGATGGGGCGGCGCTGCTTACCGTGATTTCGGGCTATACGACGGGCGATCCCTACTGGCTACCCGATCCGCCCTTTTCTTTCCTAGAAGCCACTCAGAGAGGCGTAAAACCCCTAAGAATCGCTTTTTCTACTTCCATATCCCCCTTCGGCGAAGCGGCTGCCGTCTATAAAAATGCTGTGATCGAGACGGCTAAAATTTTAGAGGGTATGGGGCATCACTTAACGGAGTATTCTCCCGATTTACAGGCTTTAATCGCTCCTTTTCGCCGTATTTGGCAAGCGGGGACGGCAGCGGCGGCAATTCCCAGGGAGTTATTAAGTCCCCTTAACCAATGGTTATTGGACAATTCTGGCAGTGCGGGGGAATACCTGCAAGCGGTGCGGCAGATGCACGTTATTTCGCGGCAAATTGTGGCGATGTTTGATAATTTTGATGTCTTACTTTTGCCAATTTTTCTACATCAACCCCCCGGAATTGCTGAGTGGGAAAATTTACCACCGGAAGAAGCGGTTAATAAGATGATTAGTTGGATTGCCCCTTCTCCGATTGCTAATGCGAGTGGTTTACCCGCGATTGCTTTACCCACAGGGGTTGATAGTCAGGGTTTACCCGTGGCAATTCAGTTAGTGGGTAAACCTGCTGATGAAATCACTTTGTTAGGTTTATCGGCACAATTAGAGGCAGCTAATCCTTTCGGTTTGATGGCTAATTTTAAGTAAGCTAAACGGCTTTTACTTCGGATCACCGATATAGACTCCAAAAGGGTTATAGCTGTTGGATCATGCAGGTTAAGCGCCGTTTAGCTTAGGTAGGTGTTAAAAGTTGTCAGACACCCCCCTTATCAAGGGGGGCAGGGGGGATCGGCACCCCCCTTATTAAGGGGGGACTAAGGGGGGATCGAAGCTAAAATCCATTTTTAATTCAATTATAACCAGCTACTTAACTAGCAAGACTTTCGGTAAATTGGGGAATGGAAGCGATAAGTTTACGGGTGTAATCACTTTGGGGAGAGTTAATAATTTGGTTAGCTGTACCCATTTCCTCAATTTTACCTTTATTCATCACCATAATCCGATCGCTCATAAATCTGACGACACTTAAATCGTGGGAAATAAAGATATAAGTGAGATTAAATTCCTGCTGTAATTCTTTGAGTAAATTTAAGACTCCCGCTTGCACGGAAACATCTAAAGCAGAGACAGATTCATCACAGATAATAAACTGAGGATTTAAGGCTAAAGCGCGAGCAATACACACCCTTTGTCGTTGTCCTCCCGATAATTGATGGGGATAGCGATCAAACCAATTAGGATCGAGTTTAACTCGTTCTAATAAATATTCTACTCGTTGCCGTTGCTTTTTGTAATTGCCGCCGGTATGATGAATAACCATCGGTTCTAAAATTGCTTTACCGATGGATAAACGGGGATTCAGGGAGTTGTAGGGATTCTGAAAAACTATCTGTAATTCCCGTCTCAGTAGTCTTAATTTTGGATCGCTGGGGTTTAATTTAGCGAGATTTTCTCCTCGGAAATAGATATCTCCAGAAGTGGCAGGAATTAAGCGCAGAATTGTCCTTGCTAAGGTAGATTTTCCGCAGCCCGACTCACCGACTAAACCGAGAGTTTCCCCCCGTTTAACGGCAAAACTGATCTGATCTACGGCATTAAAAAAGGTCTTTACTTGCCCGAAAACTCCCTTAACTGGAAATCTAACCGATAAATTTTCTACTGATAAAATATTCTCGTGATGTTGTAAACCTTCAATTCTGCTTTCTTCCTCTTGGAGAGTAATAAATTTAACTGCTGGTGGAGTAATTTCCTGTAATTCAATAATCTTACCTTGAGAGTCTTTTTCCACTCGTAAAAAATCGCTGACAGTGGGCAATTTTTCTGGACGAGAGTTTAAGCGAGGACGACAGGCAAGTAAACCTTTTGTGTAGGGATGTTGGGGATAATTTAATACTTCTTCTTTCGTTCCTTGTTCGACGATTTCTCCTTGATACATCACGACAATTTGATCGGCAATTTCGTTAATAACTCCCAGATCGTGGGAGATAAAAACCATTGACATTTCTCGATCGCTTTTACACAAATCTCGTAATAATCTTAATATTTCTGCTTGGACAGTCACATCTAAAGCGGTGGTTGGTTCATCGGCAATTAATAGGGTAGGATTACAAGAAATCGCCATGGCAATCATTACCCTTTGTAATTGTCCCCCCGATAATTCGTGAGGATAACGCTTGAGAATTGCTTCTTTTTGTTCCTGAATATAAGTTCTAATTTTTTCCCTGACATGACCCTTATTTTCTAAGGGAAAAGTTTCTATATACTTCTCCTCTAACTGTTCATCACTGGGTAATAAGCGCACTTCTTGCAGTAGAGAGATGGCTTGATTTTTTGCCTGTTCAGTGGTGACTTTTTGATGCAGTAAAATTGCTTCGGTGAGTTGAAACTCGATGTTATAAACTGGATTAAGAGAACTCATTGGTTCTTGGAAAATCATCGCCATTTCTCCCCCGCGATAATAACGCAATTCTTCCGGGGGAATAGATAATAAATCCACTGCTTGCATTGACTGACCTTTTGCCGGACGAAAGCAAATTTCTCCCCCAGTAATTTTTCCCGGAGAGGGAACCAGTCCCATGAGTGCAAGGGAGGTGACGGATTTTCCTGAACCCGACTCCCCCACACAACCGAGAACTTGACCTTTCTGCAAGCTAAAACTAATGTTATTAACGGCGACTGTTGTTCTTTTCTGATTAGAAAATTCAACGGTGAGATGGCGAACGTCGAGAACTTTGTTATCCATGGGTCTTTAAACAGAAAGACAGATTCGATTTACTTATAAATATAGCTTTTTCTGTTCCCAGTAGCTGGGTGCAATTAATTCGTAGATAGCTGGCGACATCTCGCTTGCAAGGGAGAATTTTGCCAGCATTAAGAAGATTTTCGTCTCTCAGCGATCGCCATTTACCAGAGACTTGTCAGACTAAATCCTGTTTAGAGTGATAATTGAGAATAGTTATACCAAATCCGGTTATTAAAAACTGATTATCTATTGCTCCTATTGCCTATTGCCTCTCCTGATATGTAGGGTTTGCTGAATAAATCTAAAAACCTTGTTGGGTAAAACTTTTAGACCTTTTGGCCATCAAAAAGTAATGGATCTGGGAGTGATCGGGGGAAAAATTCCTGGACTTTTTCCCTGAAAATTAGGTAATTGACCCCCTCAAAATCGGTAAAACCCTACACCCCACACCCCACACCCTACACCCTGCCCCCAGGAAAAACTTTTTGCCGCAAACCCTATGTAGCCTATACTCAACGGATTTAGTATAAAAAAGGAATAGAGCCTGAAACTCTATTCCTGAATCAAAAATTGCAGTTAATTTTTAACCCTATACTACCGCAGAAGTCAAAGCTTCTTTGAGGATAGCGGCTTTATCGGTTTGTTCCCAGGGTAAATCGAGATCATTGCGACCAAAATGACCATAAGCGGCCACATCTTGGTAAAAACGCTCGCCTCTTTCACTGGGTAAACCGCGCAGGTTAAAGGTTTGGATAATACCGGCCGGACGGAGTTCAAAGTATTTATTGATTAAGTCCAGAATCACATCATCAGCGACTTTGCCAGTGCCAAAGGTTTCCACGAAGAGACTCACCGGACGAGCTACCCCAATCGCATAACCCACTTGAATCTCGCACTTATCGGCCAAACCAGCAGCGACGATATTTTTGGCCACATAACGGCAAGCATAGGCCGCGGAGCGATCGACTTTGGTAGGATCCTTACCGGAGAAAGCGCCGCCACCGTGACGAGAATAGCCACCGTAGGTATCGACGATAATTTTCCGTCCCGTTAATCCCGCGTCGCCTTGGGGTCCACCAATGACGAATTTTCCGGTGGGATTAACCAGATAACGGGTATTGGCATCGGGTTTAATCTCTAAATCGCTGAAGACCGGTTGTACTACCGCTTCCCAGAGATCACTTTTAATCTTTTGTTGGACGAGATCATTATCGGTGATATCGCCGATAGTAGCATCGTGTTGGGTAGAAACAAGGATAGTATCGATACCCACGGGACGACCATCTTCATAAATGACCGATACTTGCGTTTTACCGTCGGGACGCAGATAGGACAGTTCACCCGTTTTTCTGACTGCCGCTAAACGGCGAGCGATGCGGTGGGCTAAACTAATCGGTAAGGGCATAAATTCCGGGGTTTCATTGCAAGCGAAACCGAAGACAATACCCTGGTCTCCCGCACCAATTTTATCGAGTTCATCATTGCTGAGAAGTTCGCGATTTTCCTGAGCAGCCGTGACACCCTGGGAAATATCGGGAGATTGTTCGTCTAAAGCGACTAAAACGGTGCAACTATTCGAGGAAAAGCCGTTATCGGCGTTGATATAGCCGATTTCAGCGATTTTCTTGCGAACTAAATCGACGAAATGAACCTGTGCTTTCGAGGTGATTTCACCAGTAATCAAGACTAACCCTGTATTGACAACCACTTCAGCCGCTACACGACTGTGGTCATCTTGGGATAACAGAGCATCGAGAATAGTATCAGAAATCTGGTCACAAATTTTATCGGGATGTCCCTCTGTAACCGATTCGGAGGTGAACAAATAACGTTTAGACAAGTGATGTCCCTCACATAGTAGTACGTTTGAACGCAAAAAAGATTCCAAGAAATCTTTGATCATACAGTGTAACAGGGAATTTGTAGAGATCCAGTATTTTCAATAAGAAACCGCCCGAACATTGTTCGGACGGAGTGTGGTGTGAGGAGTGAACGGAAACTTTCGTCTCCGCTAATTCCATTGTAGATGACAACTTAGAATCTTGAACGATTTGAAAGAAACTAGCCCAAAAAATTTTTATCTCTTGAAGGGGTTGACTAATGCCCGATACCCGTCTCGATGATGTAGCCTGAGTAATAGCGGTCGCAGAGCTATATTGAAAAATTATGACAGTCACAGCCGATTATTTAGAACAACTCAATCCTTCCCAGCGCCTTGCTGTTGAGCATTTTTGCGGCCCTTTGTTGGTGGTTGCTGGAGCAGGATCGGGAAAAACTAGCGCTTTAACCTATCGTATCGCCCATTTGATCCGTCATCACGGGGTCGAGCCGGAAAATATTCTCGCAGTCACTTTTACCAATAAGGCGGCCCGGGAAATGAAAACGAGAATTGAAAAAACTTTTGCTCAACAAAAAGCACAGGAAAAATACGGTCAAAGATTAGAACTTTTAGAAGAATACGAACAGAAAAAACTCTTTTCTCAAGTTTATCGGAATTATACTAAAAAACTCTGGATTGGGACTTTTCACAGTCTTTGCGGTCGGATTTTGCGCTATGACATTAATAAATATCAGGATGAATATGGTCATAGTTGGCAAAGGAATTTCTCAATTATGGATGAATCGGATGCCCAGAGTTTGGTGAAAAATATCGTCACTAAACAGATGAATTTAGATGATAAAAAATTTGATGCTCGCAATCTACGTTATGCGATTAGTAATGCCAAAAATTTAGGTTTAACTCCCACGGATTACGCCAGAGAAAACCCTCATTTTCGGGGAAAGGTCATTTCTGAGGTTTATCAGGCTTATCAGATGCAATTGGCACAAAATAATGCCCTAGATTTTGATGATTTAATACTGGTTCCAGTCCGTCTTTTTCAGCAAAATGAATCTATTCTCGGTTATTGGCATACGCAATTTAAGCATATTTTAGTCGATGAATACCAAGACACTAACCGGATTCAGTACGAGTTAATTCGGCTTTTGTCCACCAATGGTGAAACGAAAAAAAGTGAGTGGAATTGGACGGATCGATCGATTTTTGTGGTGGGTGATGCCGACCAATCTATCTATAGTTTTCGGATGGCAGATTTTACTATTCTGCTCAATTTTCAAGCGGACTTTGGCGATGGTTTACTCGATGATGATACTCGCACGATGGTGAAACTACAGGAAAACTATCGTTCACGGGAAAATATTCTGCAAGCGGCAAATAAGTTAATTGAAAAGAATAGTCAAAGAATCGATAAAGTCCTTGTTCCCACCAGAGAAGGAGGCGAGAGTATTTATGTTTTTAAAGCCAGAGATGAACAGGAAGAAGCAGCTTTTGTTATCGATAAAATTCGAGAATTTACTCAAGAAAACCCCGAATTAAATTGGGGTAGTTTTGCCATTCTCTACCGAATTAATGCCCAATCTCGCCCCTTTGAAGATGGGTTAATTCGCAATAATATCCCCTATAATATTGTCGGGGGATTTAAATTTTATGATCGACAGGAGATTAAAGATGCGATCGCTTATTTACGAGTGATTGCCAATCCTGCTGATACCGTTAGTTTACTGAGAATTATTAACACTCCCCGGCGCGGTATCGGTAAAACCACAATCGATAATTTGCTCAAAGCTGCCCAAGAATTAGGAGTACCTTTATGGGAAATTATCAGCGATGAAACTTCCGTTAATACTCTCGCCGGTCGTGCGACTAAAAGCATCAATAAGTTAGCTAAAATTATCCAAAACCTGCAAGAAAAAATCACCGATTTATCCGCTAGTGAAATCCTAGACCAAATCATGGAAGATTCGGGATATATCGATGAGTTAAAACAGCAGGGAACCGAGGAAGCTGATACCCGCATTGAGAATATTCAAGAATTGTATAGCGCCGTCGTACAATTCCAAGAAGAAAACGAAGAAACCAATCTCCAGGAATTTCTCGCTAGTGCTAGTTTAGCCTCGGATTTAGATAATCTTCAGGAAGGTCAAGAAAAAGTCTCGTTAATGACCCTTCATTCCGCCAAAGGTTTAGAGTTTCCTATCGTCTTTTTAGTCGGTTTAGAACAGGGCATTTTTCCCCATAATCGTAGTTTAAACGATCCCATTGCTCTTGAGGAAGAACGCCGTTTGTGTTATGTGGGTGTGACTCGGGCCAAGGAACAATTATTTTTAACCTACGCAAAAGAAAGATATGTCTGGGGGAATAAAGAGATGAAGGTAGCTTCCCAATTTTTGCAGGAATTGCCCCCAGAATTGCTCACAAGCAACCTGAAACCGAAAAAGACCCCAAAAGTGGTTGCCATGGAAAAAACTGTCTCCGATCAAAGAAAATGGCAGGTAGGCGATCGAGTGTTACACTCTACTTTTGGAGAAGGAGAAGTGACCCATATCCTTGGTGAGGGTAAAAAAATGAATCTAGCGGTCAAATTTTCGGGTTTAGGTCAGAAAATCATCGATCCTCGCACCGCACCCATGCAACTTATCCACGAATAGGGAAAGACCTTAAGGAGTATTGCTAATCTCTACAATTATTGTTCCTTGCTCTAGTTGTTTCAACGCATCGGGTAAAGTAGCTGTCAGTAATCGCCGCAGATTCTGATTTGTGACATTACCACAGGTTAACCATAAAATTTGAGGAGGTGTTCCCAGACGACAAACCAAATCAATAAAGTCACTATCTTTGGTCATAATCACGGCATTTTCCGCTCGCGCTGCTGCAAAGATCTCGATATCTTGAGCATCTCGAAGGGATAAGTCTCGCAGGGACGATGCTTCTAAATCAAAGGTCGCTGATAACCAGCTTGCTAGAGTTGGGGGTAGTTGAGCATCAATCCAAATTTTCATGCCGTTAGTTTAGGAAAATCCGTACACCGTGCTGCAAAAAGTAAACAAGCTTGGATATCTGCGAGTTCCAAATCGGGAAAGTCTTCTAGAATTTCAGTTATGCTCACATTCTCCGCTAACATTTCCAAAATATCCGTTACTCGAATTCGCATCCCCCGAATACAAGGACGACCACCACACTGGCCGGGTGTTTGAGTAATGCGGGTAAGCAAGCTAACTGTTGAGTCCATAGAACGCATCTCGAAGATATTTAGTCTGCATTTAATTATCTTATCTGGTAATCCTAACAACCAATCCCTAGCACCCAACTGACACCCCCTGATTCCTCAACTCCGATCGCTACCTGCTGTTAGAATAGAGAATTGCGGTCAGACTGACGATAAAATTGAGAAGCTAAATCCTTGATTCTTAATAGTTGTTGAGCAACTTTCCGCCTAGTATCGCAATTATCCGATAATATGGGCAACAGCGAGTTAGTCTATTCAGTCTGTTAAAATTGACCCCCGTTGGTCGTATTCGCGCACTGTCTAACCTTTATGATGAGGATCAGTTAATATGGAATCAATGCAACCCACCGAGACCCAAAATCCGATTAGAACGGATTTACCCGGGTCTCTGAGCAAACCCAGCAGCAGCACCGAACAGATTTGGTCTGAATATGTAGAACCAGTTTGGGATTCGGTGATGTCCTATCTGGCTAACGTCCCCGATTATATCGGTAGTTTCTTCTCTGGATACAAAAAACCTTTAATCGTTCTGGGGGCAATTTTAGCCAGTTTTGTCACCGTGAAAGTTACCCTAGCGGTTTTAGATGCGATCGATGATATTCCCCTCCTTGCTCCTATCCTACAATTAGTTGGGATCGTTTACACTGGTTGGTTTGTCTGGCGCTATCTGCTCAAAGATGAAAATCGTCGCGAGTTATTAGCCGAAATTGATGCACTAAAAGCGCAAGTTTTTGGCAGTCACAATAACCCTTTATAGAATCAAGCATAAATAACCCAGGAGTTGAGCGGAAACACTCAACTCTTTTGTTTTTGCACAACAGTAAAGATTGAGGCAGTTAGGTAAATAGACCAGATAGCCATTCTCTGGTTCTTCTAACTGTATATCCCTCTTCTGTCACTCTAGGGAACGGGAAAACAGAAATGACAGGGGAAAACGGATGTCAACAGAGAATTTATCAATCGATTAAGTTGAGTATGAGGGCTTTTCTCTCTATTCTAACTCTCCTCCTCTGACAGAAGAGGAATATCTAAGAGCTAATTTCACGACCGAGGTACTCAAGCTTCTCTAGAACAGATTGAAGCAAAGATCGCCGCTGCTCGACGACAATATCTAAGTTAGCCAACATATACTTTACGTCTTTGT
>NZ_JASJFB010000243.1:0-20211 GCF_030065455.1 Microcystis sp. M53602_WE12
AAGGCATTTAGCGATTTTTGTCAATTGTTTTTTATCTAGAGCGAACTAATCAATTAAGTCTCTTACCAGATAAGGATTTAGTCGATTTATGCCCCCCTATCGAACCATACCAAGTAACGAAGAACCTAAATAAATAACTAACTGATTAACTTAAAACTTACATCTGATAACTGATAACTTACATCTGATAACTGATAACTGATAACTGATACAAGGCTAATGGCTAAAAAACTAATCACTCAAAAGTAAGGAGAAAAAATAATTATGGCTACTGTTAATTTGCCTGGTTTAAAAATAATGCTCGAAGAAATTAGCCAACGACATAATCTGCCCAAAAATGCCGTACAGGAAGCCTTGCGTGAAGCACTTCTCAAGGGGTATGAACGTTATCGACGCGCCCAAAGTTTAGAAAAAGCCGCTCAATTTCATGAAGATTATTTCAATAACTTTGATGTGGAATTAGACGTAGAAGAAGAAGGGTTTCGCATCCTTTCGACTAAAACTATTGTCGAAGAAGTGACTAATCCCGACCATCACATCGGTCTCAAAGAAGTGCAAGAAGTGGCCGATGAGGCCCAATTAGGGGATGAAGTAGTTCTTGATGTCACCCCCGACCAAAGAGAATTTGGTCGCATGGCGGCAATTCAAACTAAACAGGTTTTACTGCAAAAACTGCGGGATAACCAACGCAAAATGATTCAAGAGGAGTTCCAAGATCTGGAAGGAACGGTTTTACAGGCCCGGGTCGTCCGTTTTGAAAGACAGGCCGCTATTGTCATGGTACAAAGCACCTACGGTCAACCGGAAGTGGAAGCAGAACTACCCAAACGGGAACAGCTACCCAACGATAACTATCGCGCTAACGCCACCTTTAAAGTTCTGCTCAAAAAAGTCCTGGAAGGTTCTCACCGCGGCCCGCAATTAATCGTTTCCAGAGCGGCGGCGGGTTTGGTAGTATATTTGTTCGCCAACGAAGTTCCCGAAATCGAGGAGGAAATCGTGCGTATTGTCGCCGTCGCCCGGGAAGCCAATCCCCCCTCCCGTCACGTTGGTTCGCGGACAAAAATCGCCGTCGATACCTTAGAGAGAGACGTGGATCCGGTTGGGGCTTGTATTGGGGCTAGAGGTTCCAGGATTCAAGCCGTGGTTAACGAATTGCGGGGGGAAAAAATCGACGTGATTCGCTGGTCTCCAGATCCCGCCACCTACATCGCCAATGCCCTTAGTCCCGCCCGTATCGACCAAGTTTTGTTCACTAATGCCGAAGAAAGACAAGCATTGGTACTGGTGGCACAGGATCAATTAAGTTTAGCGATTGGCAAAGAAGGGCAGAACGTGCGTCTAGCCGCCCGTCTGACGGGCTGGAAAATCGATATTAAGGATATAGTCCTCTATAAAGGCGAACAAGAGGTAAAAACCGATGAAACCGACCCAGAAGCGCAGGATTTAGACCAAGAATGAACCCCTTCGTCAATTATCGACGCTGTATTAGCTGCCGTCTCTTCGCCCCGAAAGAATCCTTTTGGCGAATTGTCCGACTACACCCGTCCGGACAGATACAATTAGATCAAGGAATGGGAAGGGCTGCCTATATCTGTCCGCAACCTAATTGCCTGCAATTAGCCCGGCAAAAAAATCGTCTCGGACGGGCCCTAAAAGCCAATATTCCCGAAACGCTCTATGAATCCTTGCAAGAGCGCCTCGGGACTGCCAAGCAAGGTCGTTCAAATCAGGATTAAAATTGACGATCATAGCCACAAAATCGTTAGCATGGAAAGGGGGCAGTCCTGAGAGGATCAAAAAATCAGCCAACTTATAGGATCACTAACACTTTAGCCGGGGGATAATGGATGAGTAACACGAAAGTCAGAATTTACGATTTATCAAAAGAATTGAATCTAGACAACAAAGACATTTTGGACATCTGTGACCAGTTGAACATCGAGTACAAGAGCCACAGTAGCACGATCAGCGAAGAGGATGCCCAACGCATCAAAGCAATCGCTGCGAAGGGATTGGCCTCGAGTACCAGTAAAAATAGCACGGGTCAGCGAGAATCGGCTAGTCCTGCCGAAGAAAAAAAACAAAAGATTTTAGCCCTGCATAAACACAACCGCCCCGAAACCGGCGAAGAAGGGGAAAGCTATCCCGGTCAAGCCGGTTCCTCGGCCAAACCGACTTTAATCAGTCCCCCCCGTCCCCCGGTTAAACCCCTCGTTGCTCCCCCAGGGCGCGACGAGGCGGCCGAAAAAACTCCCCCCACTGCAGCAGAGATGCTATCTCATAGCCCCAGTGTTAAAGAAACCCCGACCGAAACCCCGCTAGTGCCAGAAGCAGCCCCCACCTTAATCGCCCCACCTAATCGACCTTCCCTCACCCCGAAACCACGCCCTGAAACTGCCTCGGGACGGCCAGAACCCCGATCTAAAAATGCTCCTGGCAGTAACGACAGGCCCCGGGGAGAAAAACGCGAGCGCGGCGAGAGCGAAAACGCCCCTAGTCCTGAGCGTAGGGTAGGCTTGGCTAAACCAGAAAAACCGACCCTCAACCGCAAACCCGACGGAAAAAGCCCGAAACTGGCGGAACCAGCTAGAGAAGTGCGGGAGACAGTGGAGTTGAAGCGCCCGGTTCGCCCCGGGTTACCCGCTAAAATCTCGGCTACCAGCGAGGAGGAAACCGATACCACCAAGAAATCTGGTGTTGATGGCACAGAAATCGATACAGATACCGGATTGCTCGGAGCAGACGGGCCCAAAAAACTCAAACGACCCACCATGCCCCCTCGCATGGCCAAAAAATCTACCTGGGAAGAAGAAGAAGAGGAAGAAAAAAAAGCGGCCAAAACCGCCAAAACTGCCGGCAAAAACAAACGCCGCACCCAAGCGCTCTTTGAAGATGACGATGATCTAGAATCGGAACTGTCCGGGTTAATTAATACCCCCAGTTTTACCCTCTCCACCGCTCGTCCCCCCAAACCGCCCACCGCTAAAGCTGCCCCCCCCGGCACCCCAACAGCAGTCAAAGTTAAGCGGCCCAGTAAACCAACCGCCCACACCGGCAGCCCGAAAAGCGAGCGCCAAGAACCCCAAGAGGAAAAACGCCCGGAAAGCATCGTTGTCACCGGCAGTCTCACCGTGCGCGACCTCTCGGAATTGATGAAAGTCCCCGAAACTGAGATCATCAGAACCCTATTTTTTAAAGGGATGGCGGTTAATATCACCCAAACTCTCGACGTGGACACGATCGAAATGATCGCCAGGGACTTCGAGATCGCCGTGGAAACCCCCAGCACCCAGTCGGCGGCGATCAAAACCACGGAAATGATCGATGTCTCCGACTGGGAAAGTCTCCAGCGTCGTCCCCCCGTCGTCACCATTATGGGTCACGTTGACCACGGTAAAACCACCCTCCTCGACTCGATCCGCAAAACCAAAGTCGCCCAGGGGGAAGCAGGCGGCATCACCCAGCACATCGGTGCTTACCACGTCGATGTGGAACATAACGGCAAACCGGAACAGATTGTCTTTTTGGATACCCCCGGCCACGAAGCTTTTACCGCTATGCGCGCCCGCGGGGCGAGAGTCACCGATATAGCCGTGCTGGTGGTAGCCGCCGATGACGGCGTACAACCCCAAACGAAAGAGGCAATCAGTCACGCCAGGGCTGCCGAAGTCCCCATCGTGGTGGCGATTAACAAAGTCGATAAACCTTCAGCTAACCCCGACCGGATTAAACAGGAATTGACCGAACAGGGACTGGTGGCCGAAGATTGGGGCGGTGAGACGATCATGGTTCCCGTTAGCGCCCTGCGGGGTGAAAATCTCGATAATCTGCTGGAAATGATCCTCTTGGTGGCAGAAGTGGAGGAATTGGTCGCTAACCCCGATCGCTTGGCGAAGGGAACCGTCATCGAAGCTAACCTCGATCGCACCAAAGGCCCCGTGGCTACCCTGCTCGTCCAGAATGGCACTCTCCGGGTCGGTGATAGCATCGTCGCCGGTTCCGTTTTCGGCAAAATTCGGGCTATGATCGATGATCGCGGTCAAAAAGTCGAAGCGGCCACCCCCTCCTTCGCCGTGGAAATCCTCGGTCTCAGTGATGTGCCGGCCGCTGGCGATGAATTCGATGTCTATGAAAGTGAAAAAGAGGCCCGATCAATCGCTGATCAACGGGCGATCGAACGACGCAACACCCGTTTACAACAGGCCCTCTCCTCCCGTCGCGTTAGCCTTAGCACCCTCTCTATCCAAGCTCAAGAAGGACAACTCAAGGAACTTAATCTCATCCTCAAGGCAGATGTGCAAGGTTCCGTCGAGGCCATCCTCGGTGCGCTCAAACAGTTACCCCAAAACGAAGTGCAGATTCGCGTTCTCCTCGCCTCTCCGGGGGAAATCACCGAAACCGATGTGGATCTGGCCGCCGCTAGTGGTGCGGTGGTGGTGGGCTTTAATACCACCCTTGCCAGTGGTGCGCGCGCATCCGCCGATCGGGAAGGGGTCGATATCCGCGATTACAATATCATCTACAAGCTTCTCGATGATATTCAAGGGGCGATGGAAGGTCTTCTCGACCCCGAAGAAGTGGAAGAACACCTCGGTTTCGCCGAAGTGCGCGCCGTCTTCACCGTCGGTCGTGGGGCTGTGGCGGGCTGTTATGTCCAATCTGGTAAACTGGTGCGGAACCGCTTCCTGCGCGTGCGTCGCGGCAAGGAAATTGTTTATCAGGGAGTTCTCGATTCCCTCAAACGGATGAAGGAAGATGCCCGGGAAGTAGCTACCGGTTTCGAGTGCGGTGTCGGTGTTTCTAAATTCAATGACTGGAAAGAAGGCGACATTATCGAAGCCTACGAAATGGTCATGAAACGTCGCACTTTATCCAGTTAATTAGACTTGAACCGTCGGGAGTCGGGAGTCAGGAGTCGGGAGTCAGGAGTCAGGAGTCAGGAGTCAGGAGGCCGCTTTTTTTTCCCCACTCCCCCACTCCCCCATCTCCCCACTTCATAATTCATAATTCATAATTCCCCCACTCCCCCACTCCCCCATCTCCCCACTTCATAATTCTCATTTCCCTCTATGAAATCAGAACCTTTTTTGTGGATTCATCTGGCAGGGTTAGCGGCTTTGCCAATCTTTTTACAAATCGCTTGGATTGGTTTAGCTGTGGGCGATCCCTTGCCTTTTCTTTGGCTAGAATGGCTATTTCTAGGAGCGATCGCTATCATACCCGTCTTTTGGATGCAGTGGACAAAACCTTTTGATATTTTTAGTCTTTTGTTGGTTGCTCTAAAACCGAGTCAACTCACCCCCGAACAGTTAAAAATTCTCTCTCTTTTTAAACGTCCTCGCCATCGTCTTCTTACTCTTTTGGGAGTCGTCCTCTTAATTCTCATCACTTGGCCAATCTACAATTTTGCCCCTCTAGCGGCTGCCGTGGCCGCCTATCTCCCCCAATGGCGGCTTTTAGGTTTAGTAATCGCTGCGATCGCTCTCCTCTTAAGTCACCTATTTCTACAGGTTCCTCTGAGTGTTCTGGGGGTTTTAGCCACTAAGGAAAGTGACTGGACAGCCACCGAAGCTTTAGTTATTGAGCGCATTCCTGAGTTATTTACCATTGTTGGTCTAAAAGTTAATAAAATTATCTAAATTAGCCAAAATGCCGACAATTTCGGCTAGGAATGCAGGATTGATCGCCCGTTTAAGGGTTGAATATTCCTGGCATTACGGGGAAAAATCGCGGCCAATTGTTGCAGTTGTTGGGGAGAAATTTTGATCGCATTTTGCCAGACTAACCAGAGAACATCCTCGCTACAGGGAGGAGTGGACAAAGACCCCCGATATTCATAAAAATCGCTATTTTCTGGCAGTAAAAGCCCGGCATTGACCCAAGTATCGGGGATAATCATTTCAGGAGAAGGTTCTTGGGGCAAATAAGCCCAAATCGTTTGTAAATAGGGATTAAAAGCGCCGATTTCGGCTAAGATACCCACAACTGCTAAATTTCCTCTCCCATTTCGATGCACTAAATGAATTTCTAGAGGGAAAGACTGACCTTTAATCTGATGTTCGCTGGGATGATGAAAATGAAACTGCAATAAATCCCAGTTTTCGCCGTGAAAACTCATGTTTCCACCTTTTTCGGTCTTAACCAAGATTGTACGACCGTTATGGCGAATTTTTAGGGGTACAGGACGATAATTAAAGGTGGGTTGGTATAGCTCTTTTTCAGTCACTATACTCAGATCGATCGGTGTTTGTTGCTTTCCCGTGGTGCAGAGACGATAATTCCTTGATAATTCGCCCCAATGGTCAATATTTTGATAATTCCAAGCAAATTCTGGATTAATAGCCCCAAAAAGAGCGTGAGAGCCAATAAATTGCAGTAATTCTCGTCTATACATCGTATTAAATCCAGAAATCATCGGATAATTAGGGTTTGCTGAAAAAGTTTTTCGGTGGTGGCAGGGTGTAGGGTGTAGGGTGTAGGGTGTAGGGTGTGGGGTGTGGAGTGTGGGGTGTGGGGTGTGGGGAGAATAAATAAAATAATCTCCTATCTCCTATCTCCTGACTCCTGACTCCTGACTCCTCAAAACCTAAGACTCTGTACCTCACAACTATGGAAATTGCTATAATCGGCTCACATCAGTCTTTAAACATCTAGCTTGATGATCAGTTTTCTGATCAATATCTTTTTGTGGTTCGTGTTAGACTTACTCAAATATCAGTCTAACACAGAACAAAATCACCTCTTCGCCTGTATTGCCTTGTCCTAGTTGTGGTTCTCACCATACCATCAAGAGTGGTTCTATTGATAACGGGAAACCCAAACGTTAATGTTAAGAATGTGGTGGCCAGTTTGTCAGCAATCCCACTACTAAAACTTTATGAACACACCAGAATTAGCCATTGCTACCGTTGGTTTAACCAAACAATTTGACCGCCATGGGGCTGTTAATCAAGTGGATTTACAGATTGAAGCGGGGGAAGTTTACGGGTTAATCGGTCCAAATGGAGCAGGAAAAACCACTTTAATTAGAATGTTAGCGGCAGCGGAAGAACCGACAACGGGAGAAATATATCTGCACGGAGAACGTCTTTTAAGAGATGAGAGTAATCCCCGTCTCAAAAGAAATTTAGGTTATCTACCCGATAATTTTCCCCTCTACGATGACCTAAATGTCTGGAATTATCTGGATTATTTTGCCCGTCTTTATCATATCCCTCGCTCCCAACGTCATCGCCGCATTTATGAGGTTCTAGAACTGGTACAATTAACCGGTAAAAGCCATAATTTGATCGCTACTTTGTCCCGGGGGATGAAACAACGTTTAAGTTTAGCCCGAACGATTATTCATGAACCTTTAATTTTACTTCTCGATGAACCAGTTTCTGGATTAGACCCGATCGCTCGCCTACAATTTCGTGAGATTATTAAAGTCTTACAATCGGCAGGTATGACTATTTTAATTTCCTCCCATGTCCTTAGTGATTTGGCCGAACTTTGTAGTTCTGTGGGCATCATGGAATTAGGTTATCTAGTGGAAAGCACCTCTTTACAAGAATTAAATCAACGTCTAGCTGGTCAATACTTGCAGATTACGACTCTAGGCAATTTAGAAGCCTTAGAAACTGCTCTTAAACAATGTGTTTTTGTGGAAAGTTGGCAAAGAATTATTCATACTAATACTCTCCGGGTTAAATTTACGGGAACCCTAGAAGATAGTGCCGAATTGTTGAAATCTTTAGTCGTTTCTGGCCTGACCTTAAGCGAGTTTTATACTTGCCGCGAAGATTTAGAAACTATTTTCCTAAAATTGGGACATCGACAGGCATCCTAAGGGGAAATAATAATTTTAAATCTAACCAGATAGTAACTTTTCGACTAATTTAATTTGCTCCTGACTAAAACCAGCTTCCTTCAGATGTGCCAGAAACCATTTTTGTCGATAACGACCGTCTAAATCCCTAGCCTTTTTGTAGGTATCCCGCGCTTTTTTAATATCACCTTGATCTAAATAGACCATTGCCAAAGCCACAAGAGGATGGGGATTATTCGGCTCTAATGTAACTGCTTTTTCAGCGTTAGTAATAGCTGAATTAAAATCTTTTAAGCGATGATAGGCGAGGGACAAATTATAGTAGGCAATTTCATTATCGGGTTTTAAATTAGCGGCTTTAGTATGCGTAACTACGGCCTTTTCAAGATGACCACCGACAAGATAAACAATACCCAAAGCATTATAAGTAGCCACATGATCGGGAGCAATTTTAATCGTTTCTTCGAGGGTTGTTTGTGCCGCTAAAGGTTGTTTAGCTAGGTGTTGTGTCCATCCTAAAATTACTCTCCCGTCTAGATGATTGGGGTTTAACTGTACCGATTTTTTTAAAGCTTCAATACTTTTGACAAAATCTCCCTGTTGACGATACTGTAATCCCAATTGACGATAACGATTAGCAGCTTTAATGTCTGATGCGGAAATAATCGGACTGGGAGAAGGAGGAACAAGCATCTCGGCCGTAGGTTCTTTTTTAAGGGGAGCGGGAGGACTACAGCCCCAAAAAACCGGGGAACTAAAGATGATCAAGATAGTCAGGATTCGATAACTATTCATGGGACAATTAATACCAGTCCAATTGTTAAGGGTGTCATCAAATTATGAATTATTCCCCTGAATCCGTGCAACGGCTGCTCGATTCCGATGATTATGGCGATCGCTTATCGGGAGTTAATCAACTGCGTTATTTAGCCCCAGAAATCGCCTTCGAGATGTTACAGCCTTTAATTAAGGATAGTAACGCTAGGGTGCGTTATTCGGCGGTAAGTCAGCTAGATATCCTCGGTCGTCAGAATCTTGATCTGGCCTTAACTATTCTACGCGATCGCTTGTTGCATGATCCGGAAGCAGACGTAAAAGCGGCCGCGGCCGATGCGATCGGGGGGTTAAAATTAACGGCAGCCTACGATGATCTGGTGGCCGTCTATCAACAATCCTGCGACTGGTTAATTCAATTTAGCATTGTGGCAGCTTTGGGCGAATTGGGGGAACCCCGGGGCTTTGAACTGCTCGAAATCGCCCTTAACTCTGATAATGAATTGGTAAAAACGGCCGCTGTTAGTGCTTTCGGGGAACTAGGCGACCCTCGCGCCGTCTCTTTACTCGTTCCCTTGGCTAATGATGATGACTGGCAACTGCGCTATCGTCTCGCTCAAGCTTTAGGCCGCTTAGGGGGGCAAGATGCGATCGCTGTTTTGACCCAGTTAACCGGCGACAAAAGCGCCCAAGTCGCCCAAGAAGCCCGCAATAATCTCGTCCAAGGGTGATGCAGAATAGTTGATTTTTGTCAATACCATTTACAATAAACTTTAATTAAGAATCGTTAACAAAGGTAAAGCGATGAAACAATTTACCCGTTTAATCTTGCTCGTCGGTCTTCTCGCGGGGGGCTGTTTCTCTGCCTCAATTGCGATCGCCGATAATCCCGCAGGGGCAATCGTGAGCAAGGATTCACAGGTTAACGAACTACTGCGTCAAGCGCGGCAATTGGTCAAAAATGGCAATTATGGGGAAGCTATAGCCATTTACGAGCGGGCTGCCGCCCTTGATGGCAATAATGCCAAAATTTTCTCTGGGATTGGCTTTTTACAAACGCGGCAAGGGGATTATAACGCCGCCGCCCAAGCATACCAAAAAGCTTTAAGTCTCGATCCGAGTAATCCCGACTTTTTCCATGCTCTCGGTTATAGTTTGGCTAATATCGGTGATTATGACAATGCAGCCACCGCTTACTACTACGCTATCCAAATAGAACCGAAAAACGTCCAACACTACCTCGGTTTAGGGGTGGTATTATTACGGCAAAAAAACTATGCAAAAGCGGGCGAAGTTTACCAATGGGTTTTAGCTCTCGACCCCAATAATCAGCAAGCCCACGAAATCATGGGTAAAGCCTTGATCGAACAGAATAAAAGCAGCGAAGCCCTCGATTTTCTCCAAAAATCCCTGCAAAGATTCCCTAACAATAGTGAATTAAGATTGCAACTAGCCAGCCTTTTGCTTAAACAGGGCGATTTAAATGGCGGAACCCAGATTTTAAAAGAAATAGAACGACAAAGTGCAGGAAATTTTTTAATTCAGCTAAAAATAGGGATTTTACTCGAAAAACAAGAGCGTTTTGACGAGGCTCTCCCCTTTTATCGTCGGGCTGTTTTCCTGCAACCCCAATCGTTGGAAGCACAAGCGGGAATCGGTCGCATCCATCTGGCCAGAAAAGATTATCTTGCAGCAATTATCGCCTATCAAGATTTGGCCGAAATTGCCCCCAATAACGCCGATGTCTATCTTAATCTCGGTCGGGCCTACGCGGGCCGGGGACGAAAAAGAGAAGCGGAGGAAGCTTTTAAGCAAGCGCGAGCGGTTTATGTGCTGAAAAATAATCAATCCGGCCTGGAGGAAGTGGATGCCCTGCTGAAGAAATTGGTTGAGTAAAACCAGATCAGTGATCAGTTTTCAGATTTGAGTTTTCAGATTTGAGTTTTCAGATTTGAGTTTTTAGTTCACTGATGCGATCACGGCAAAAAGCTCTTTTCTCCCAACTCTAGCCCAGTCTTAAGGAGTGATTTAGATAGTCAATAGTTTATTCCCAATCGATCGGCAGCCATTGATTATCTAAAACCTGTTCGAGATTAAAAATTATCTGACTGGGTAAACCGCCAGGGGATAAACCCATTTTTTTCCGGACGGCCTCTAAAGCTGTATGGTAGGATGGCTCAAAAATCTCCCGAAGATAGGGCTTTAAACTAGGGCTATCCCCCAGTAAATCTTGAATTTCTGCCCGAAAATTATTGATTTCTCCATTCCAATGATTGCCATTCCGGTCTCTTTCCGATTGCCAGTAAGTTAATTTGAGTAAATGTTCTAGGAGACGAGTTAAAAGACTTTTGAGCGCGTGTCTTTCACTTCTCCCCATCGATTCAATCTCCTCAATTAAGTTGTCTAAATCCACCTCGGCAAACTGGCCTTTTTTTAATTGTTCTGCCGTGGTTTTTAGCCAGAGATAAAAATCTTCTTCGTATAATGTTAGGGTCGCTGTTTCTGTCGCTCTAGTCATGACGGAACTGCCACAGATGAAAAGTAATCGGGATTCTATATTATAGCAATTCTCCCACTTGTGGGGTACAAAGTCTCTCAAGGCTGAGGACTGACGCTCAAAAAGATCGCACTGCATTGATTGAGTGCGATCGCTTTTAGTGATCGATTTTTAAGTAGCGAATTTCTGAGTCAGATTCCTACTTTAATAATTTGCGCGTCAAAGCCGAACCTGCACCCAAAACACCGATGGCAAGTAAGCCTAAGACGGAAGCTGGCTCAGGAACACGCCCTGTATCAGGACGCTGAAGGTAATCTACAGAAAGAGCCTCAATCAAGAAGGTGTCCCCTGGTGTCTTGGGAATCAAGTTGATAGTCGATTTCAGTGTCCCTAGTACCCCATCATAAACTCCAATTGATGAGTTATAGACATTTGAGACGTAAAAATCGGTACCATCGTAGGCAATACCAGTTGCAGCAGCTGGAGCAGTAATGAAAGCTGCTTGCAGGAGATTGCCATTAGTATCGTAAATATCATAGACACCGCAGGCATCGCAGCGGTTGCTAATTAGTTTGCCATTGAAGTACTCCAGACCATCCATATAGTCGGCGAGTAGTATGGGTAAACGTGGCACTATGCCATAGTCAATAATTTTTTCCGTGGTTGGCTGCAGTTGAATTTTGGCTAAACAATGAAACCAAATTTGACTAACTAAAACTATTAAGGCCCCCCATCCTATCCAGAGGACGGCCAAATAAAAGCCCGATAATTCTAAAACAATTGTACTAACTGTGACAATAAAAAAGCGATCGAGGCGAGGATCGCTGATTTTTTGCTGAAATTGGGCAATTTCTGCCAAGTCCACCGCCGCCATGCGTGCCTGTTCCATACACATCCCCAGGATACCTAGGGCAAGAATGGGAGCGGATAGGTTTTCCGGTGGGAAGATTTGGGAGATTATGCCTAAACTAGCCGGAAAAAACAGTAAAAAAAAGGATCGTTCGTCTCATCTATTCGGGGTGGGGTCAGATTAAGATAAGAAATGCTCTTGACTTGATCATTTCTGTAATGTCTTGTTTGCCTCCTTTTCAAAATGCTCTCCTTCTTACCCAAGCTTTAACCCATCGTTCCTATGTCAATGAACAGTCGGAATTGACGGAAAATAACGAGCGCCTAGAATTTTTGGGCGATGCGATTTTGGCTTTTTTGGTGGGCGAACTATTGTATCAAAAATATCCCGCCATGAACGAGGCCGAATTAACTCGTTTGCGGTCAAATTTGGTCAAAGAAGAACAATTAGCGCAATTGGGCATTGAAATCGGCCTGGGGGAGTTAATGCGTTTGGGTAAGGGGGCAATTAAAGATCGGGGGCGATCGAATCCTACCCTATTAGCGGACACTTTTGAAGCGATAATTGGGGCTTATTATCTAGATTCGGGGTTAAATGCGGTTAAAAACTATCTGCACGGGCTTTTTATCCCTGTAGCCTCTCATTTAGTCTCTCAACAATCGGAATCGCCATCTTTTATCGATGCTAAAAATCTCTTTCAACAGTGGGCGCTGGCTAATTTCGCCTCTAATCCAGAATATGCGATCATCGATGTGACAGGACCGCCCCACGCTAGGGAATTTACCGCCGAAGTGCGGGTTAATAACCTTCTCTACGGTACAGGTAAAGGTAAACGGAAACAGGATGCCACCAAAGCGGCTGCCGAAGATGCCTTAAAGCGCTGTCAATTGCAAGGGTAAATAGGGTTTGCGGCAAAAAGTTTTGCGTGGGGGTAGGGTGTGGGGTGTGGGGTGTGGGGTGTAGGGTTTTACCGATTTTGAGGGGGTCAATTACCTAATTTTCGGGGAAAAAGTGCCTAAATTTCCCCCCCGATCACTCCAATGGCTGGTACTTTTTGATGGGAAAAAAGTCTAAAATTTTTATCCAACAAAGTTTTTAGATTTATTCAGCAGCTCCTACTTATCTTAGGGGCCACCAATTAACTTTATCCCGGGTGGCACTGTACACTTCTTTTAAACCCTCGGCATCTAGTACCCGAATTAAATCCCCCGTCGATTCTGAGGCAATTAATCCCACGGTTTGCAATCCTTTTAATACCTGTTCGACGGTGCGTTGATTGAGTTGACAAGCGCGAGCAATCACATCGACGGATAAATCAAAAGTATAGATATTTTCAGCATCTGGTTGACTGCCTAATTCTCTTTCTTGATAGATTAAGGCTCTGAGTAAAGCCGCCACAGCTTGGGGTGGATAGCTACTGCAATTAAGCAAATGATACTCGAATTTTTGCTGTAATTCAAATAAAACACAGTACCGTTGACGAAAACTTTCGTTATCGTTGTAAATCTTTTCTAGTGCCGATAAGGGAATTTTCAGGACGTGGGTAGTTTTATAGGATTCCACCAAACAGGGAAAAGCGCGACTGGCTAAACCATAACTAAAGGGTAAACTCCTCATACCAAAACAGCCACCGGGGTAGGTAATGGCAATAATCCGGTCGAGGGGAGTGCTGCGGACGACGATTACACCCTCATCCAAAATCACATACAAAACATCTAGAAATTCATCGGGGAGAAAAGCCGTATAGACGGGACGATTGGAAAATAGCGTCTCTAACTTGAGATTGTCGGCATCGAGATACTGACTTAACCAAGCCTCCTCTAGTCCGCGAAAGAGAAAACTCTGGTTAATCAGTTGTTGTAGGAGGGTTGTTTTTTTGGCTTTGACGCTCTTGCCCATAGTCTCAAACCTAGATGTAGCACTGATTTTATCTTCTCACAGTTTCCCTTGTTATCGCCTTATTCCCAATTTGTTTTATAAATGTATTGAAATTTTTTTTTCTGTGCTGTAGGATTAAAAGACGCCTGAAAACAGATACAACCTCAGAGTAAAGCTTAGGAGCGCCGTCGATGCAGTCATCCCAGTCTTGTTTGTCCCTACTCATGGCAACTGTCCTGACGGGGGGAATGCTGGTATCTTGCACCCCATCCCCCACCAATAGCGACAATGACAGCCAAAAACCCGTGACTGTGACGCTTGTTTCCTATGCTGTCACCCAAAGTGCCTACGAAAAAATCATTCCCAAATTTGTCGAGGAATGGCAACAAAAAACGGGGCAAAAGGTAACTTTTGAACAGAGTTATGGTGGTTCCGGTTCCCAAACTCGTGCCGTTATCGATGGTTTAGAAGCGGATGTGGTAGCGTTGGCTTTAGCTTTGGATACCAAGAAAATTGAGCAAGCGGGATTAATTCAACCCGGTTGGGAAAAAGAAGCAACCAATGACTCTATTGTTCATAAATCTGTAGTGGCTTTTGTTCCTCGTGATGCCAATATTAAAATTAATAAATGGTCAGATTTAGCCAAGGATAATATTAAAGTTATTACCGCTAATCCCAAGACTTCTGGCGGAGCGCGCTGGAATTTTCTCGCTCTTTGGGGTTCGGTGACGCAAGCGGGAGGCAGTGAACAAGAGGCGCAAACTTTTGTCGAAAAAGTGTTTAAAAATGCGCCAGTTTTACCTAGAGATGCTCGCGAATCTAGTGATGTATTTTTTAAACAAGGCCAGGGAAATGTGCTGATTAATTACGAAAATGAGATGATTCTCGCTAACCAAAAAGGCGAGAAGTTGTCCTACACTGTTCCCACCGATTACAATATTTCTATTGATAATCCCGTGGCGGTTGTTGATGCCAATGTGGATAAAAAAGGTACGAGAAAAGTGGCCGAGGCTTTTGTGCAGTTTTTATTTACTCCCGCAGCCCAAAGAGAATTTGCTCAGGTGGGGTTTCGTCCCGTTGAACCGAGGGTAGTTAAAGAGTTTGAGAGTAAATTTCCTCAGATAAAAAATCTCTTTACCGTGCAGGATTTAGGCGGTTGGGATAAGGTACAAAAGCAATTCTTTGATGATGGAGGCTTGTTCGATAAAATTCTCACTAAAGCTGGTAAATCCTAAGGAGAAAAACCATGGATAATCAACCTCAATGGCAAACTATTAATCATCCCCAAAGTGACTTACATCTCGATCAATCAGGACTCGATCGCCCCACGTCCCGAAGAATAAAAATTCGGATTCCTAAACAATATATTAACGAGCCAATTATAGCACGTTTAGGGTCTTTTCCTGGTCTAAAAGTGAATATATTTTCCGCTTTGTTAGCGGCAAATAATAATCAAGATGGCTGGTTCGATCTACAACTACAAGGCAACTCCCAAGGGATAGAAAATGCCCTTTCCTATCTGGCAGATTTAGATGTAGAAGTTTGGTATGATTCAGCACAAGTTCTTGAAGAAGCGGACAATTGGTAATCTCTAGCAATAATAAACAATGGCTAACCCACAATTATCTTTATCTCCCAGTCAACCCCTGAAAAAAGTTTCTATTCCTTGGGTAATTACCATTAGTTATCTAGTGGTTTTGTTGGTTTTACCGGCGGCGGCACTATTTGCTAAATCCCTAACTCTTGGTTTTGCCGAATTTTGGCGCATTGCCACTTTACCGATTTCTTTATCCGCTTACCAAGTCACTTTTTTTACTTCCTTAATCGCCGGATTAATTGACGGAGTTTTTGGCACTATTATCGCTTGGGTATTAGTGCGTTATCGATTCCCGGGTAAAAAAATTGTCGATGCTTGTGTAGATTTGCCCTTTGCTTTACCCACTTCTGTTGCTGGTTTAGTCCTAGCCACAGTTTACAGTGATAACGGTTGGCTCGGTCAATTTTTTGCCCCCTTTGGCATTAAGATATCCTTTACCATTTTAGGGGTTTTTGTGGCGATGTTATTTATCGCTTTACCCTTCATTGTCCGCACCTTACAGCCGGTTTTACAGGAAATGGAAAAAGAGGTAGAAGAAGCGGCTTTATCCCTCGGTGCTTCCTCTTGGCAAATCTTCTGGCGAGTTATTTTTCCCACAATACTACCCGCTATTTTAACAGGAGTTGCCCTCGGTTTTGCCAGAGCGATCGGTGAATATGGTTCCGTAGTTATTATCTCCTCTAATATTCCCTTTAAGGATTTAATTGCCCCAGTTTTAATCTTCCAAAGACTAGAGGAATATGATTACACGGGGGCAACAGTAATCGGCATGGTTTTATTACTGGTTTCTTTGTTCATGTTAGTAGTAATTAATTTCCTGCAGCAATGGGGGCAAAAATACAGAGTTAAGTAAAGAGTAAAAAATATTAGGGTATAACTGGAGACAGATCAAAAATGCTGAGTCTAAAAAAATCAACTAAACCGAAAGAGTGGGATTACAAACCCCTACTAATTATCATCGCCCTTGTTTATCTGGCACTATTATTATTTATTCCAGCAGCGGCAGTATTTTACTATGCTTTTCGCAATGGATTCCAAGCTTTTTTAGAAGCGGCGGGAACTTCTGACTTTATCGAAGCGGTAAAATTAACAGTAATTATTGCCCTAATTACTGTACCTTTAAACACAATTTTTGGACTTTGTGCAGCTTGGGTAATTGCTCGCAATCAATTTCGTGGCAAAACTTTATTAATTAGTTTAATTGACTTACCTTTTGCCGTTTCTCCCGTGGTAGCGGGGTTAATGATTGTACTGCTCTATGGGCGCAATGGTTGGTTAGGTTCTTTCCTAGAATTTTTCGATATAAAAATACTTTTTGCTTTACCCGGAATGGTATTAGCAACTATATTTGTTACTATGCCTTTTGTCGCTAGAGAAGTTATCCCAGTCTTAGAAGAAATTGGCTTAGAACAAGAGGAAGCGGGGCGCACTTTAGGGGCAAGTGATTGGCAGATTTTCTGGCGCATAACTTTACCCAATATTCGTTGGGGATTGATGTACGGAGTGCTGTTAACTAATGCCCGGGCGATGGGAGAATTTGGGGCGGTTTCTGTGGTTTCTGGCAGTATTTTAGGGAGAACTGCTACCCTGCCAATTTTCGTAGAACAGGCCTATAAAAATTATCTAACTCCTGCCGCTTTTAGTGCGGCGGCTATTCTCGCCTTACTAGCGGGAGTTACTTTAATTATCAAAGAAATTCTCGAACGTAAAACCGCCCACAAAATTCACACTACCTAACTACAATTAACCTAAAAATATGAGCGGGCATTGGGTTTCATGCTTCAACCCAACCTACGTTCTACAAAAAACCTAAAAATATGAGTATTACCATCCAGCAAGTTTCTAAACGTTTCGGCAATTTTCAGGCTTTAGATAATATAAGTTTAACCATTCCTGAAGGTAAATTAGTCGCCCTCCTCGGACCATCGGGATCGGGAAAATCCACCTTATTACGTTCAATTGCCGGATTAGAAACTCCCGACAGTGGCGCGATTATCATTAACGGACAAGATACCACCCATGTGGATCCTAGACGGAGAAATATCGGCTTTGTTTTTCAACATTATGCCCTATTTAAACATTTAACTGTCCGTCAAAATATTGCTTTTGGTCTAGAAATTCGCCAGCAAAAATCCCCAGTAATTAAGAAAAAAGTTGAGGAATTATTAGAATTAATTCAATTACAAGGATTAGGCGATCGCTATCCCGCCCAATTATCGGGAGGACAACGGCAGCGAGTAGCTTTAGCCCGCGCTTTAGCCATTCAACCGAATGTATTATTATTAGATGAACCCTTTGGAGCTTTAGATGCAAAAGTTAGAAAAGAATTAAGGGTATGGCTGAGAAATTTACACGAAGAAGTTCACGTTACCAGTGTTTTTGTTACCCACGATCAAGAGGAAGCAATGGAGGTAGCTGATACGATTGTCGTGATGAATCATGGTAAAATTGAACAGGTGGGTTCTCCCGCCGAAATTTACGATCATCCGGCCACACCTTTTGTGATGCAGTTTATTGGGGAAGTGAATATCTTACCCAGTTTAGCAGGATTAGGAAATGGACATCATCCGGGTGATAATTCCACCGTTTTTATCCGTCCCCACGACCTGGAAATTATGCCCGAACAAGATGGTTTGAATAGTTGGGCAGTGGTAAAAAGAGTTATTCATTTAGGCTGGGAAATACAAGTAGAATTAATGTTAGCCGATGGGGAAATGGTGGTGGCTTATCTCAATCGGGAGGAATACAAGCAATTACAGTTACAACCAGAACAAACGGTACATTTAAAACCGAGAAAAGCGACCTTACTCACTGATTTTGACAATAAAAGTGAGAAAGTTATCGATTACTCAATTTAAAAACTCTAGGTTTATTAAAAATTTTTCATAAAGCTATAAGTGACCTTCACCGCTGCCACTTTCTCAGCACTGATAGAGTTAGAGCAACTTCTTTACCTTTCTCCTCAATAAAATCTAGCAATTCCTTGACGGTGCTTTTATCTTCATCTACTTTGGTGTTAAGATTGACAGCCTTGAGGTCAAAGTTTTTGGCTTCGATTTCTTCACGGGTGACTGTCCAACTCCTCTCACTATCTTCTCGGTTGGGTAATAGTTCTAGAAACTCCTGAAAGTGATTCATCATCAGGGGTTTGCGCTTGGTAACTTTGACATCGGACAGGTCATAATACCAGATTTTTTCAGTGGGTTTGCCTTTAGTAAAAAAGAGGATGTTAGCTTTGACTCCCCCACCGGCAGCCACAAAAGTCCCCGCGGGCAAACTAACGATACACCAGAGGTTACAGTCGTTTAATAGTTTTCGTTTGCTCTGGACAAAGGCATTTTCATTGGTGCGAAATAACACCCCTTCATCTAGGACGATACCGCAGCGTCCCCCCGGTTTCAAACTGTCGATAACGTGCTGTAAAAATAGGACTTGAGTAGCACTGGTTTTATAGGCAAATTGTGCCTGTACGGTCCTGTGTTCTTTGCCGCCAAAGGGGGGGTTAGTGAGGATAATATCGAACTGGGGCGGAGCATCTTGGAACAGGTCGCCATAGATGACTTCTCGGTTTAAGGTGTTGCCGTGCCAGAGGTGGGGGTAATCGATGCCGTGTAGGACTAAATTAGCGAGGGCAATGGGGTAGATGAGGTTCTCTTTTTCCCTTCCGTAAAAGGTTTTTAGTTTGATGGTTTCTAGCTGTTCGGGGGTGATGTCATCTGCTAGGAAATCGCGGATGTATTCGTAGGATTGGGCCAGGAATCCGCCCGTACCGCAGCAGGGGTCATAGATGGTTTCTCCTACTTGGGGGGTGATGGCTTTGACCATTGCCCGGATGACTTCCCGGGGGGTAAAGAATTGACCGCCATCGTTGTTTTTTTCTCCCATTTTCAACAGCAATCCCTCGTAAACTTGGGAGATGGGGAAGATGTGGGTAGGGTCAATGTAGTCGATTTCGTGGATTTTATCGAGGATGTCTAACAGGTTGGTTTCGGTGTCGATGCGGACTCGTTCGACACTGGATATGACCTCACTGATAATTTTTTGGCGGGGGGTGGCTTGGGGTTTGTTTTTGAGGTTTTTGAGGTAGGGAATGACTTCTTCATTGACAAAGGGCAGAAATTGACCCATTTGCCCCATTTGCAGGTTAAGGCGGCGGTTGCCTTGAGGGTTGGCCCAATCTCGCCAACGGTAGGGTTCGGGGATGGAATCGGCCAAAGAGTCCCCCACGGCTTCCGCTTCTTCCGCTTCTCGCTGTTCGGTGTCGTCAAGGATTTTGAGGAACAGTAGCCAACTGAGTTCGGGGACGTACTGTAAAGCACCGGCACAGTTGGAACGCCGCATGATGTCGCAGATGCCTTTGATGTAGCTGTTAAGTCCCTGTTGGGTGGTGAAGGTTTTACCGTTGTCGTTGCTGTTTTTTTTAGCCATTGAGTTTACCTAATTTGTCTAACCTGCCAAGCGGAGATTGGCAATGAGGGGGAGTTGGAGTTCGTTTTTTTCTTGCAGTCTTTGAGAAAAGAATAGGATTTCTAGGTTTTCGATTTCTTCGGTTTGGGGGTTGACTCTCACAATAATATCATCTCCTAATTCTTCGGATTCTTGTTCGGGATAGGGAGCGCATTTATTGATATAGAGAATGTCTCCCGTTGGGTCATATTTGATAATTAGGGTTTGCTGAAAAAGCTTTTCCTGGGGGCAGGGTGTGGGGTGTGGGGTGTGGGGTGTGGGGTTTTACCAGTTTTGAGGTGGTCAACTACCTAATTTTCAGGGAAAAAGTACCTGAATTTTCCCCCGATCCCCGC
>NZ_JASJFB010000827.1:0-2337 GCF_030065455.1 Microcystis sp. M53602_WE12
CGATCATCAATAACCACCTGTAAACGTTCTTGATTACTAACGGGTTTGAGAATAATAGCACTGTCAGAACCGAGAATTTCTGACGCTAGACGTTTAGCGATGTCGATTTCCAATCCTTGCAGATTACCCTGAGAATCAAGGAAAGCGAGGGGAGGGAGATTATTTTTGACAGCGACAATTAATTTTCCCCGGCGTATAATTGTATCGAGATCGGCGCTAAAACTTGGGGCTACACCCAAGAGCAAAAAACCAAGAATCAATAACAAATTTTTCATACTGTTTTACCTAAACTAACTCGATTCCTACCTTGATTTTTAGCGGCAAACATGGCACGATCAGCCCGCTCGATCACCGCTTCTAGATTATTATCTTCAGGGCTAAATGTTGCCACACCAATACTAGCAGTAACTCGCACTTTTTGTCGATCAATTTCAATATTTAACTTGTTAATTACTTGACAAATGCGCCAGGCTGTGGTAGCAGCATCTTCAAGATTAGTTTCTGGGAGAATAGCGACAAATTCCTCGCCCCCAAAGCGCCCAAAACTATCCACTTGACGCAGACAGTTTTTAATTGCCCCAGCGACAGTAATTAAAGTTTTGTCCCCTAGGAGATGACCAAAGGTATCGTTAATATGTTTAAAATGGTCGATATCAATGAATACAAGCGAAAAATAACGATGATAACGACGACATCGTTGCAATTCTTTCTCGCCCAAGGCGAGAATCTCTCGACGATTATTTACCCCAGTTAGGCTATCAGTTCTGACTAGCTTTTCTAGTTGATAATTGATATTTTTCAGTTCTTCTTGGGTTTTTTTCAGTTCTAAATGAATTTTAACTTTGGCTAACAGTTCCCAACTATAAAAGGGTTTATTTACGTAGTCCACAGCCCCAGAATTAAAAGCATTGATAATATCTTCTTTTTCCTCACTATCTGTTACAAAAATAATCGGTATATGAGCGTATAAAGCATTACTTTTTAGTCTTCGACAAAGTTCTATTCCCCCCATCTCTGGCATCATTAAGTCAAGAAGAATTAGGTCAGGATTAGCAGTTTCTACTCGTTCTATTATTGCCTGTTTAACACTACTAGCATAAATAGTGGCATAACCAGCAGAATCAAGAATATTCACAGCCAATTGGAGATTTTTACCGACATCATCAACCAATAAAATTAGACAGTCTTCAGCACGAAATTTAATCATCATCAGTAAGTATAGGTAATTAAGTTAAGGACAAAATAGAGATAAGTACCTAGGCAAAATTAATTACATACTCGCCTCCAAAATTGTCCAGCACTTTTTTAACGTAAGCGAGGAGGCTCTTTCGGTCTTTATAGGCGCTAAATTCAATCCATTCATATTTTAAAAATCTCCATAATATTTCAATTAAATTTAAATGAGGTGAATAAGTGGGCAACCAAAATATTTTCAAGTTTTTCTTTTCCCATTCCTCAAGTTTCTCCATAAATGCATCGCTGGTATGAATGGAAGCTTGGTCAATTATTATGACGGTTTTTTTCTGTATATTTTGGCAATATTTATCCAGAAAATTAATAACTATCTCGCTAGTAACCGTTCCGACCTGTGTCTCATAAAATAATTGATTATCTCGTTTCATTATTCCTAAAATATTTAGTCTTTTACCTTCAATTGGTGGTAACTTTATCGTGGTTTTTTCTTCTTGCCAAGCGTAAGGAATACAAGGCTTTGAATCCCATCCCATTTCATCCAAATATCCTATCTCAATCTCTCCTCTTTTTTCCTGTTTTTTTAGTTCTTCTAAAATAGGTAGTTTGACCTCAAGCTCCCACTCATCAGGGGTTTTGGCGACCCCTCTTCTCACCCTTTTCCACCTCATGTTGATTTTTTTTATGAGTCTTTTTATCGTGTCTTTGCTTACGGTTAATTTCCATTCTTCTACAATTTTTATCTGGATTTTTTTTAAGCTTTTCGGTTCTTCTTTTACCCAGTCAATAACTTGTTGACCTTGTGCTTCTGTCAATTTAGGTTTTCTCCCTCTTCCTCGACGATTATAAAAACCAATTAGTTTTCTATCTTCCCAGGCCGTCAACCAATTATAGATGGTCTTTCTCGTAACTCCAAATATTCCGCTCAATTCTTCTATCGTGGTTCCCTGAAAACTTAAGAGTATACATTTCGCTCGCTCTCTTACTTGATGATGTTTACTAGCTCGATAAATTCTCTCTAGCATTTTCTGGCTCTCGGGGTTTAGGTCTCTAATCAATCTCATTGTATTTTCCTGCTGCTTCGTTTTTTTATGTATTATACTTCTTAATTTTTTATTTGGGTAATTAATTTTGCATGACTACTTA
>NZ_JASJFB010000373.1:0-5982 GCF_030065455.1 Microcystis sp. M53602_WE12
ACCCTTATAGAGAAAGGCATTTAGCGATTTTTGTCAATTGTTTTTTATCTAGAGCGAACTAATCAATTAAGTCTCTTGCCAGATAAGGATTTAGTCGATTTATGCCCCCCTATCGAACCATACCAAGTAACGAAGAACCTCTTATTTTTTCAGCAAGCCCTAATTAAAGTTATCAAAAGTAGGAGTTTAGCAAATGTCTAACGAAACCGTAACTTATTCCCTTGAAACTGTCCTGACAAGGATTGAGGGAAAAATCGACTCTTTACAAAGAGATGTTAATGAGCGTCTCACTAAGCTAGAGATAGGACAATCAGAAATAAGAGGGGATATTAAAGCCCTAGATTCTAAAGTTATGGAAATAGAAAAGCGTATTGACGACCTGAATGCACGGGTTAATATTAGCACTAATGGGTTTCTTGGCATTGTCGGAATTTTGGTGACAGGAATACTAGGCATTCTGGGAAAAATCGTCTTTTTCCCTAATACCTAAAAGTTATCCCTAATGGTAATTCGTCCAGATTTGTTTACTCTACAATTTTCAAGGATACAGAGAAAAACAATCTGCAAAAATCCCTCTTTCCTTTCTCCTCTCTGCGACTGTAGCGCCTCTGCGTGAAACAAAAAATATAACAATCATGCCCTAATCACAGTAATTCTATATTGATTTTCTGTCACCACAACTTCAGTGGATAATCTTTCTTCCATTGGTAAAGCATTTTTCCTCCTATCAAAGATAAATAACCAACCAAAATCTAAACCCAAACGCCCTAAATAAGATTCTAATTGTTCAATTCCATCAGCTTGAGGATCGCGTTTTTTATCCCGCCATACTTTTAATTCAATCCCTAAAATTACATCTTTATAACTCAGACATAAATCCATTCTATCGCTACCAATTGCATATTCCCTTTCTAAAACTCCCCCACCATTCACCACACGATGTAAAAAAGCCATTAATACTATATGTGGGGCAATTTCATGGTAAGCAGCACTACTTAATAATGGTTCGACCTGTTGTCGCCAAAACTTGAGAAATGCTGTTAATAAAGCATCAATATTTAATTCACCTTTTGCCGTCAACCAACTAGGACTAATTAAAGGTAAACTGTCTTGAGTTCCTTGGAATAAAACGCGGGGAATTACTTCACGATAAATGGGATTAGAAATAACTAATCCTCCCCTTGGATCACGTCGTAATAGTCCTAAATCTATTAAATATTGGCGATCATCTGCTAGGGTATCGGGTAAGGTTTGCCCTGCTAAAATCGGTTCAATAATGTTTTTCACTCGTTTTTCTCTGAGTTTTTCCGCCAAACTATCTAAATGAGTATCCTGACGAGCAATTAATATTTCCTTAGCTTGTAAAATGTTTTCTTCGGTAATAGCAATACTTCTATCTTTTACCATTTTTTCTACAATTTCTTTAGCTAAAGCATTGACTAACGAAGGTTGTCCTTGAGTTAAATCAAACGCTGTTTCTATAGCTTCTGGTGTGAAAATTTGTCCAGTTGCTGCTGTATGTTGTTGATATAATTCTCCCACTTCTGCAAGATTAAAATTTCGCATAGTCAGAGAAGCCACTTTGATATTAAAAGGACTAGATGTATTTAATCTATCACTACCACCAGATGCTACTTTATAATCTCTCACATCTCGTAAACCAATTAATCCTACTGAGGTCGGGAAATTTTCTGGACGTTTAGGAAAACCATCTCTTAACTGTCGTAAAATAGAAATTAATGTTTGGTCTTGTAAAGAATCAATTTCATCTATAAATAATACTAAAGGTCGATTTATAGCTTTTGCCCAACCTCTTAAAAAAGCCTTAATTCTATTTCCTGGTTCTTCCTGCTGCCATTGTTTAACAGGTGGTTGTAATTCGGTCGGTAAACTATCTTGAATTGTATTATACCAAGTTCCTAAAATTGCTAATTCTGCGGCAGTAGGATCATGATTAAATGGACTTCCTACTTCCACTGATACCATGACTGCGGCATAATTTCCTCTATCGGTAAGTTGTTGTGCTAGAGCTAACATTGCGGTGGTTTTCCCTGTTTGTCGTGGTGCGTGAAGGACAAAATAACTACGTTGTTGAATTAGCTCCTCTAAATCTGGTAATCGTACTGTGGGAGATAGCATATAGTGGATATCGTCTTTACAGGGACCGGCAATATTAAACCAGCGAGTCATAGAATTTTGGCAGTGGGTGAACTCTTTAAGTTTACACTATCTATAATTATGTTGGTATCAAGCAAGATTTTCACAGGTTATGTTTCTCCTTTAAATATTCCCATTTAGCTTGATCTGGATCAAAATCAGGAGGTGCAGGTTGGGTTTTCTCAAACCAGTTTTGCAAAACCTTGATTTTAGTTGGTCTTTTTGGTGTTTCTGGTGCTGGTTCAGTGGTTGGGGTTGTGGTATGATCAAGGGTATCTGTGGCTGCCCAAACTACAATTTCCACGTTTCTGGGGGGTAAATTCAGGGGTTGGGTAATCAGCAAGTTACCAGATTGATCAATTTTTCCTTTGAGTTTGTATGCTTGCATGATGTTTTTTTAGGACTTACGCAAGACGTGGCTGAACGCCTTATTCTTGCGTAGGGGTAATTCATGAATTACCCCTACTTTCGGTCTTTTTTGCGTAAGTCCTGTTTTTATGATAATCTATTTTTAGATGATATCATATTGATAAAAATTCACTCTCTAAATTTGGGTTTAAATTATGATAACTACACTCATTGAACGGGAAGCAGAACCAATTTTAATTAGTGACCTAACCTGGAGAGAATTTAAAGCTGTTGAACAGCTAATTGAGCGCCCAGGGTTAAGGTTATCTTTTTTAGATGGAGTTTTGGAGATTAGAAAAATGCCAGGGAAAAAACACGAAACCATCAAAGAACGTATTGGTGCTTTACTAGAAATTTATTTAGAATTTTTGGGATTAGATTTTACTCCTACTGGTTCTGTCACCTTAGAAAATGAATTTGAAAAGGTTAAAAGAGAAGGTGATAAATCCTATGAGTTGGGAGCAAATAGAAAACATCCTGATTTAGTGATTGAGGTGGTTGTTAGTAGTGGAGGAATTAATAAACTGGAAGCATACAAACGGTTACAAATTCCTGAAGTTTGGTTTTGGACGAATGATGAGTTATTGTTTTATAGTTTAGGAAATGAGGGATATGAAGCTGTTAGTAAATCGCAACTTTTACCGAGTTTAGATGTAGGTTTATTGATGCGTTGTATTAATACAGAAAATCATGCTCAAGCACTGCGGGAATTTAGAGCAGGGATAAAAATTATTGAACCAACATAATTGGGGTCAACTAGAATTTTGGCTAATTGTTGGCGATTATCCCACTGCCTACTTCTTCGACAACTTTGTAGATTTTGTGGCCTCTAGCAACAGCATAATCTTTTAATCGGTCAGCTTGTCTATCTAGATTGTCTTTATTTTCGGCGCTGGAAACTCTTGCATAAGTGCCAGCTATCAAGTCGGGTTTTGAATGGTTGTCATCCGTTATGATAATTGTACCAGAAGGCAATTGATAGCCTGTTAAATTCCCTTGTTTCCACCACCTCCAAGCCGTTCGATAACTTATTCCTGTTTTTTTTGCCTAGTCTGATAGTTTCCTGTCCACATATTGCCATGCTTGACTATATCTGATTATATTTCTCTTGAAACTTTAAAATACCCTCCGCTCAAAGACAGGGACAACCTTTGATCCTAGCCCATCGATAGAAAAACTACTATTAGGGCCACTGGTAGCAACAAGGTGAACGGTGACAGAACTTAACGGCCTATGATTAAAGAAACGAGGAATCAGAACCCTAAATAAATCCTCGCTCCGCCATTGCCTTGATTCTCCCTGATAATTATGGGACTTTTTGCCCGTCACCAAAACCTCCGTCAGTGGTTTAAATCCCAACACTTCGGACGTAGCGCAACCGATAGTCGCTATGCTTTACTGGTAGCCTGTTTAATCGGAATTCTCTCCGCCCTTGCCGCTATTATCCTGAAATTGGGTATCGGTTGGTTAGGTGGTTGGCGGGTGCATCTAGTAGCCAATTCCTCTCCTTTCCTAGTTTTGCCCCTCGGCGGTTTTCTGCTCGGTTACAGTGCCGGTTGGATTGTCGAACACTTCTCCCCCGCGGCCGCCGGGGGTGGTATTCCCCAAGTAAAAGCGGCCTTAGCTAAATATCCTTTGCCCCTGTCTTGGCGGGTCGCCCTAGTAAAAATGATCGGGGCGATCCTGATCCTTGGCGGTGGTTTAACCCTTGGTCGTCGCGCCCCTACGGTACACATCGGAGCAGCCCTAGCGGCCCAATTAAGCGTCTGGCTGCCCACCAGTCCCGATCACCGTCGTCAGATGATCGCAGCCGGGGCAGCCGCGGGGTTAGCCGCCGGTTTTACTACTCCCATCGCCGGCGTCCTCTTTGTGATCGAGGAATTAATGCGCGATGTTTCTAGTATGACCCTAGAAACGGCGATCGTGGCTTCCTTTACCGGGGCCGTGGTTTCGATGATGCTGCAGAATACCCCCTCGATCATCACTGAATATGCCAATATTAGCTTCTCTGCCCAAGAAATACCCATTTATTGCCTTTTGGGGGTTTTAGCGGGCTTATTGGGGGCTTTATTCAATCAAGGCATCCTTTTTTGTAGCCAGCTGCAGCGGCGTTGGCGGTTATCTCTGGCTTGGCGCATCGGTCTGGTCAGCTGGTTATCGGGAACGGTAGTGGCCTTTTTACCCGACTTTTTTCGGGATAATACGGGTTTACGCGAATTTTTGCTGGCAGGGGAATTAAGTTGGCAGAATACCGCCCTCGCTTTTGTGGTCTATTTTTTCCTGACGATGATCTCCTATAGTTCCGGCGCTCCGGGAGGACTCCTCGCCCCCGCTTTGGTGTTGGGATCCTGCTTGGGGTTTCTGGTGGGGGGAATCGAGACGAAAATGATGGGTTTCGGCAGCGAACCTAGTTATACTTTAGCCGGTATGGGGGCTTTTTTTACGGGAGTAGTCAGGGTTCCGGTAACGGCGATCGTGATTGTCTTTGAACTGCATCGCAATTTTAATATTGTGCTGCCCCTGATGTTGACCTGTGCCGTTTCTTATATCACTGCCGAAAGCATTCACCCCGGTTCCCTCTATCAGCATTTACTTTCCGCTAGTGGTATTATTCTCAACGAAGAAACCCCTTCTAATGATGTGTTGGCCCATCTGTCGGCTATGGATGTGATGCAATCGCAGGTGGAAATTCTGCCGGCGGATTTACCCCTGGGGGAAGTGGTGAAAATTATGTCCCGTTCCCATCATCGCGGTTTTCCCGTGGTGGAACAGGGGCGACTATTGGGGATTTTTACCCAAAGTGATCTGGATAAATGGCGATCAAAAAACAGTCAAACAGTCC
The DNA here is from genome assembly GCF_030065455.1 of Microcystis sp. M53602_WE12. Classification (NCBI taxonomy): domain Bacteria; kingdom Bacillati; phylum Cyanobacteriota; class Cyanophyceae; order Chroococcales; family Microcystaceae; genus Microcystis; species Microcystis sp. M53602_WE12. The sequence continues at coordinate 5,408 of NZ_JASJFB010000373.1, forward strand.
TACGGGAGATCATGACTCCCAATCCGATTACTGTGGCCCCCCAGGCAGCTTTAACCGATGTTTTATTTCTCTTAAATCGCTATCAGCTTTCCCGTTTACCCGTTACCGACGGTCAAAAACTGGTGGGGATCATCACCCGCACCGATATTATTCGGGTGGAAGCCGATCAATTGGGGGGAGTTTGTCAACTGCCCCAACCCAGTACCCCTTCCTATGTGGTTTATCAAACTCGTTCCCCAGCTGTGGGAATAGGCCGGATTTTATTACCTATTGCCAATCCTGACACCGCTACTGCTTTGTTTAAAATTGCTGCTGCGATCGCCAGTGAACGCAATTATGAGATAGATTGTCTCTATGTGATTACTGTGCCTCGTCTTAGTTCTCCGGCGGAAGTAAAGGTAGATACACGGGAAGGACGCAAATTACTTCATCGTCTGGAAAGATTAGCCCGACAGCAGCATATCTCTGTTCATACACAAATTTCTGTGGCTCAGGATATCGCCGACGGGATTTTAGCCACGATTCGCGAACGACACAGCAATTTATTAATTATGGGTTGGACGGGGGAAAAATCC
>NZ_JASJFB010000482.1:0-4475 GCF_030065455.1 Microcystis sp. M53602_WE12
TGAAATGGGGCGAAAGTCTGTGGACTCTGTGTAAGACAGTACATGGTTTTTTAACTGTGGTATGCGACGGTGGTGGAAGCAGAAACTTAAATCGTGAGGTTTAGGAATCGCCGCACTTTTAGGGCGGCGAGGATGTCAACTTCGCTCTCCTGTACGCTTAGGCGGGATCGCCCCTTCAACCGAATCGCCCGAACTCCTATTTTTCCAAGCCTCTCAGGGTAATGCCTTCAGCCAATCCTTAAAAAAGTATTAAGAAAACGGGAAGGGGTCAAAAAAAATAAGGAATTTTCGGATATCACCTTTTCCGTAAACTCCCCTATAATTGACGACTGTTTATCTTTATTCCTTTCTGTGAGGAGTTTAAACCTATGACATTATCAACACTTATCAAAAAATCGATCGGTGGTCGGGTCGCCCTTATCGGTCTATCTTTACTCGCTCCTGTATCTGGTGCGAGCGCCGCTACTTTTGGCTTTTCTTTCTCGAATGTGGATGGCCCGGTTAGTGGTACAGTTTCTGGGACAATAGAGTTGCCGGACGCGGCACTAACCACGGATGGGATATAGGCGGCTACCGCTCTTTCCGTCACCTCCGCTCCTGCCGCTTTAGGATACACGCTACCGGTTATTGGTACATTCCCATCATCGGGCCCTAATGCTTTTAATGTTGTGGGTGGTAATATCATTCTGTCCGGTACTCAATTCGCTCGTGGTCAATTGTTCGTAACGGGTTCTCCAAATGCATTTGGATTAAATTCTCCTCTCGGAACTCTATTCGGTACAAACGGGGTTGCTGATGCTTCAAGTGGAGTTTTAGACTCAAATAAAAGGATTTTCCGCCGCTAAAAATTCCGTAACCCCTTGACAATTTACCCGACTAGGGAGAGGAAATTATTTTTACTCCCTAGTCTCTTTCCCAAAAAATAAACATGAAACATTTTCCGCTTATTTCCCCTCGTAACGTTTTAGCTTCCGTAGCGATCGCTTTATCCCTCGGTTTAGGTTTAACCGCCCCTCTACAAGCGCAGTTAAGCGGTAGAGTGAACTTTGAACAGGGAAGTGATATGGCCGCCCTCAACGGGACAATTACAGGGCGTGAATACCGAGATTTTGTCTTAAGAGCGAGAAAAGGTCAAACCCTGATGGTTTCTCTTGCTGATGATGGGACAGGCAACCCAGAAGACAAGCATAGTGTATTTTTTAATATCCTGCCGCCCGGTAGTAATAATGTAGCGATTTATAACAGTTCTGCCCAAGGCCCCAACGCCATGGCTAAAATTAAACTCCCCAAAGATGGCGACTATACCATTCGTGTCTATCTCATGGGAGAAGCGAAAGACGGCAATCATACCGTTCCTTTCACCGTCTCGGTAACGATTAGGTAGTTATCGAAAAATCTTGAACGCATCCTAGAGATTATCGCCCCTCTTACTCTGTAAGAAAATCAATCATGTTCGAGTCTATAAAATTCAGCGCCATCGCCACCGGAATCGCCCTCGTCGCTACTTTACCAGTTTATGCCGCGAATACTGCTACCATGTTGTCGGCCTGCAAATCTCGCGCCGCTAATGCTTATAAAACCTCGCCGGGTAATATCGTCGTCAAATACGAAGGACAACGCACCGACGGCACTCACGCAGTTAACGGCACTTACGAGACAGATAAAATGGTCAATACTTTCCAATGTTCCTTTAACCGCAACGGCAACCAGATCGTCAAATTTATCAAAAACCTACCCTATTCCAAAGTGGACGAAGGCGCTATGTAATAACACGCTCACTTAGTCTTCATTGGAGGAGATCAAAAAAGCATGAAACCCGTTTATGTCTTGTTGATAGCTATTACCACGGGTGTTATCGGTGCGGGTATCGGATTGTTTCTAGGAGGGAAATTCTTGGGAACCCTCGGATTCACAGGTGGTGTAACCTACGGTGTTTGTGTCGCCACGGAAACGGGAAAACAAGCGGGTTTACTAACCCAATCGGAAACCGATCAACTCTTAAAACAAATTAAAGAAAGAGCGGGTTCAGATTTTAATTTGAAACCAGAACAAATCGAAGAATTCGCCAAAATCAACTGTCAAGACACCCTAGAAAAAGCGAAATCAGCCCGTTCGGAAAAAAACTAGACGGACGTTATAGTACAATTGTCCACAAATCTAGCGATCGCTGTAAAACATCTAATTAACTTGGGAAAAAACTTAAATCATGCGTAAACTCTTTTCCGCTTTTTTACTGGCCACCTTAATCACCACCCCAGTCATCTTACCTTCTCCCGCCTTAAGCGAAATCCGTAAAGAACGGGTGCAATTCAAAGCCGGAACCGAAGGAACCACTATTCAAGGCAAAATCAAGGGAGAACAAGTCGTTCAATACCTAATTCGCGCCAATGCTGGACAAAATATGTCGGTTAGCCTCTTGAGTGATAACGGGGGCGCTTCTTTCAATATTTTCGCACCGGGTAAAGTCCCCGGCAAAGACGCGGCGATGGTTATCGGGAACAACGTCGGTAATGCCCACGAGGGAATCCTACCGGCGGACGGCGATTATACGATCCAAGTGGGTTTGACTCGCAACTCGGCGCGGAATAATGAAGTGGCTAATTATCGCCTAAAAATCTTTATTTCCAATAATTACAACCAAAGCGATGCCAAAGTACCGGGGACAAATTACCATGCTACGGGTAATGTTACCTGTTCCATGGGCGATGGAAAACCAGCGGGATCTTGTCCCTTTGGTGTCACTCGTCGGGGGAACGGTAGCGCGGATGTCACTGTTACCAAACCCGATGGTCGCAAGCGTATCATTTTCTTTGAAAAGGGAAAAGCGATCGGTGCGGATACCAGTCAGGCAGATCCGGGAGAATTTAGCGCCTCGAAACAAGACGATATCTATATTATTCGCATCGGCAAGGAACGCTACGAGATTTTTGAAGCGATCATTTTTGGGGGTTAGGTGCTGCTTCTCGTAAGCGCCAAGGATAAAATCCCCATTGAGGATAGTTTTCAGTGCATCTTAGCCTTTAGGAGGGTTTTTACCCATCCTTTTGTTATTTTTGGGGATAGGGGTTTAATTTTGTTAAAATACAGGTCAGGCTTGACCTGTATTTGAATTGAAAATGTATGATTCCACCTGTAAATTTATCGCCCTTGAATATTCCAGAGACTTAGCCACTTGGTTACTAGGAAAACCCTTAGATTTAACGGAAATTAAACCCTCAGAATTATCCCTAGAACCGATTAGAGCCGATACGTTAATCTTTTTGGAGTCAGAAGAATTAATCTTACATATCGAGTTCCAAACCGACCCTAAAGAAGACATTCCCTATAGAATGCTAGATTATGCCACCAGACTCTATCGACGCTATCCCCATAAACCCATCCATCAAGTAGTAATTTATCTGAGGAAAAATGACTCCGCTAAAGTCCGCCAAAATGATTATCAACAAGGGAAAACCTATCATCAATTTGAAGTGATTAGACTCTGGGAACAACCCTCAGAAACCTTATTACAAGCACCGGGGCTATTTCCCTTCGCTATACTCGCTCAAGCTGAGAAACCAGAAAACTTACTGGGGCAAATTGCCCAAGAAATCGAGCAAATCAGCGATAGTCGAGAACAAAGCAATCTGGCCGCATCTACCGCCATCCTAGCTGGGTTAGTATTAAACAAAGACATCATTCAACGATTATTGAGGAAAGACATCATGAAAGAATCTGTTATCTATCAAGAAATCTGGTCGGAAGGTTTACAAGAGGGAGAAGCTAACCTCGTTTTACGTCTATTAAATCGCCGTATAGGTAGCATCTCTCCTGAATTATCCCCGAAGATCCGCAGCCTTTCCCTAGAACAGTTAGAAAACTTAGGCGAAGCTTTGTTAGATTTTCAGTCACTACAAGATTTAGAACAATGGCTCGAAAATTCGTCTTTGTAGCCAATTTTCTATCCTTATCTTCCTGATTCTAAACCCTGTTTTACCATCATGTCAGATCATCAAGCTAGTTATACCGTCAATGCGATGCTAGGGCGATTGTACTTGAAAAATAAGGCGTTTCAGTCGCTAAGTTTGGAAGAACAACAGTCGATAGTTTTAGACATCATTCAAGAATCATACCGTTGCGATGTAAATATCGGTGAAATTCTCGGCGATGCGTGTTTTTCTAATTCTGATAATGTTCAAGAACACAGAACCATAGCAACAATATTTCAAATTTGTTCTTACTGTCGAAAAGCATCATCTAACGTACAAGACTATGGAAAATTTCTGAAAGAAGGAATTTGTTTGGATTGTCTTGCCAAAGAGTTCCCTAATGGATATTAGAGCTAATGTAACTCCAAAATAGTAATAACTAATGTATGATTCTACCTGTAAATTTATCGCCCTTGAATATTCCAGAGACTTAGCCACTTGGTTACTAGGAAAACCCTTAGATTTAAGGCTCTTCGGTTTGTGTTATGCAATGGAGGGGGGTTATAA
>NZ_JASJFB010000839.1:0-4452 GCF_030065455.1 Microcystis sp. M53602_WE12
GCTCTCGATGGGAAGAAGCATATCCTTAGTTAAAGCAGATTTTCTTCCTCAGTGCAACCTAAGTCGATGCTTTCTCACGAGTGCGGGTTCATTTTCTAGGTTGACTTCGGCTTCCTTACCAGCATTTATTGAGATGTTGCCATTTTTCTAATCTCCAAAACTCCATCTAAAAAAGATAACCTTAACCCTGGGCGATCGATTAGCTGTTCAACAGCTTTAAATTCTCTCCAGGTTAAGTCACTAATTAAAATTGGTTCTGCTTCTCGTTCGATTAGTGTAGTTATCATGATTTAAACCCAAATTTAGAGCGTGAATTTTACTCAACATGATATCAGATCAAAACAGATTATCATGAAAAATATCATAGTCTAACAAACTGCCCTTAATCATACCATAGCTAGTAAACCTTTTGAGAATACCAAATCATTGGACTTCTTGTAAAAATCAAAAAGTTGTTAGTATTAGAAGTCAGTAGTCAGGAGAATTAAGAATGAATAATAATCAATTAAATAGTCTATTTACGGATTTTATGCCATTTAATCCTTATTTTTGACGTTTTTGAACCCTCAAAAATTAATCATGCAAGAGACATTATCTATTGCGGTTCTCACACCTGTGTGGCACACTTAAACCTTTGCTAATTAAGCTTTTCAACATCGGTAGTGTACCTCTTGCGAACAGGAAACGCTATAAATTACTTGTTAATACTGCACACTTAAAACTCAAATCTGATAACTGATAACTGATAACTGATAACTGATAACTGTTTTACTCGGCTTTTACCAAACCCTGAGAGCGAATGCAGGCCTGTTCCCAGCGACAATCGGGATTAACTTCCACTGGTTTGAGTCGCGCCCAGATTTCGCCTTGATCATCGGCATAAAAACTATCGATAATAGCAGGAATACGAGTACCAAAAGGTTCGGTAATCAGGACAGAATCGGTCAGATTAAATACTTCGCCATTAGCTCCCGTCGCTTTTTCGATGACGGGAATTTCTGCTTTGGGAATCGGTTTTCGGAATGGAGGAGCCGAATCGAAACGGGGACGGAGAGGAGATTTTATCTCACTACTGACTGATTTTACCGTTTCCTCGGCTGGTTTTTCCTCAATTATTTCTGGAGGGGTTTCCGGGGGTTTGGGGGGTACTGCAGCCCTAGAACCCTTTTTAATAATTTGTAGAGGTTGTAGAGGAGGAGTGGTTTTAATTGGCTCTTCGGGGGGTTCAGGGGTGCTAGGGGTTTTCTTCGGGGGACGTGGCATGATACGACAAGGAAAATAAAAACTATAGGATTATTGAAGCACATCGAGCCGCTAACCTGCTCGACCGGCGCTTGTGTCAATAGATATCTAGGGTTTGCGGCAAAAAGTTTTTCGTAGGGTGTAGGGTGTGGGGTGTGGGGAGCGGGTTTTTAAAGTTGGATTGGGAGTTAATCATACTGTTAAAAACGGATTTGGTATGGCTCTTCGGTTGGTGTTATGCAATAGACGGGGGTTATAAGGGATGTAACCCTTATATAGAAAGGCATTTAGCGATTTTTGTCAATTGTTTTTGATCTAGAGCGAACTAATCAATTAAGTCTCTTACCAGATAAGGATTTAGTCGATTTATGCCCCCCTATCGAACCATACCAAGTAACGAAGAACCTTTGGTATTAGTCGATTCCCCTCTCTCCCCAACTTAATGAAAAATTTTCTCATTAAGTATTGACAAAAATTCCTAATAAGCTTATAGTTATTTGTAGTGTTCTCCTCTCAAGGATCGGCAGTGGAACCGCGCGGCAGTCTCTAACAATGCGGTTCCCATTTTTTTTTTGGAACGATAGAAGGCTTTTAACGTCTCTAAACTTCTAGGTTTCCTCATCCTTTGGCTTTTATGAACGATAATTCCGACCTGTACCTCGATCATCTCACCCATGCGGATACTGTCATTACTGCTGAAATTGTCGAGCATGAGAGTCAATCAACAGATGAGACAGATTGGCCGGCTCTATCCTCTCATTTACGTCAACAAAATCAAGAATTACAAGCGGAGATCTGGCGACGGGAGCAAGCTCTCGCAGAACTGCGATCGCGGTTAGCCGAGCAACATCGTCGCTTGCAAAGTTGCGATACCCTAATCCAGCAGCAAAACGAGGAACTGCAATACGAAAAGCAACAATTACAGCGAGCTTTAGGAGAAATCGAACAGTATCGTCAAGCAGAACAACGGCAACCGATGATTATTGCCAATTTGACCGCAGAATTGACCCGCACGCGTCAACAATTAGCCCGTTTAGAGCGAGAATGTGCCTTAATTCAGGAAAGTTATCAGGAAAAAAGCCAAAAACTGTGCAACTATGACCAGCAATTACAGGAATTACGCACCCGTCTTCAACGTCAGCAACGCTACACCCTCCAGTATAAAGCGGCCTTGGCCCAGTATTTCCAGCGCGGTAGCGATCGCAATTCTCCCCCGGATTTAGCCATTGTCGCCAAGGCAGCCGCGATCGAGCCTTGGTCTCAGACAGAGAATCAAGAAAGGGATGAAGTGGCTCCCATGGATGAGTTTTTAGCGGAATTAGAGACAATTGAGCCAGTAGAATCCTTAAATAAGAAAGATAGGGATTGGCCGGCACCTATCATCTCTCCTTCCCCGAAATATTCCTCTTTTCGAGTTGATTTGCCCACTTTTATTAAATATCGCCAAGAAAAAGATAATTCCTGAACAACAGAAAGAGAGCCGGCGACTGTCCATGTTTCGTCTCGGCTCTCTATTCTGGTTCGCTCCTCACACTAATTAAAATCTATCATAAGCTGATGGTTTTGTCCACTAAATTCGTAAAAGTTAATATTTTTATAAGTACCTAAGCAAAATTAATTACACATCCAAGCCGTCAGCAGTTACTCCGTCAGATTCGGCGTGAGCTTTTGTCAAACGCTTTTTGCTGTGATCAGTAAACAGTGAACTAAAAACTCAAATCTGATCCCTGATAGCTGTCTCCCGTCTCCCGTCTCCTGTCTCCTGTCTCCTGTCTCCTGTCTCCTGTCTTCGTTAAAGTTCCGTCATCGGCAGCAGTTGCCATTTTTGACGGAGAAGACGGTTAAGTAGTTTTTGACTGACGCTAATCAGGATTAATCTCGATCGCTGAATTGGGGCCGATTCTCCGATAATGCGACATTTACGCTCAAAATTGAGCATCGCTTCGCACAAATTCGCAGTTAAGGGATAGAGTTTCTGGCTTTCCCAACAATCACAAACGGTTAAAATTTGCAGGATTAAGGCTATTTCGGCGGGATGATGCCATGATAATAGTTCTGGCTCGATTAATCTAACTTTTTCCCGATTGAGCAGTTGTAACAAACTAGAATAGCGAGCGTGGGTGTATTGAAATAAAAAGAAAAATTCTCCTCTGGGATGGAAAGGAAGCTGATCGGAGAAAAATTTATCAATTAAATCATTTAGTTTTAGTAACCAAAAGGACAAAAATTGCTGATCTAATAATAATTCTAGCCATCCTTCCTTAAGCTGAATTTGCGGAAAAAGGGCGATTAAATGGTTAAATATGGTTTGACATTGAACGGGCGTAAAATGATAAAACAGAGGTGAACGATAGAGAATACTATCAGTCTTTGGGCAACGATAAAAAGTTAATTTATGCTTTTTTTCTGGAAAAATATGAATTAATTGTTGTTTGAAGCAATGCTCGATCGAGGGGTGATTGTAGATAAAATTCATGCTCAGAAGGGTAAACGTAGTCTTATCAAATGGCTCTTTTGAACATTGGGTGAAAAATATTCATCATGTTACATTATGGACGCAAACAGTTTGATAAACTCACTGACCAGGTTGCGTCCCCACCTGCGCGTAGTGTAATTGGTAGGGGCATACAGCCTACTACCTTTCTTTGAGAAGATTTGCTGATCACCATAACTCCAAGAGAGCCTACCAAATTAATACTAAATCCGTTGAGTGTAGGCTACTTATAGAGGAGAGGCACTCATGCAACAGGCAAGAGGCTTACCCTTAAACTACGAACAGCTTATCGAATAAGACTTGCCATCATAGCCTAAAAAAGGGGAAAAAAGGGGGACTAAATTTTAACCAATATCAAACTTTTTCTTAAACTTTAGACAAAGTTTATGTGTAAAGGTACAGACAGTTGATATTTACCCCACATTCCGCACCCTCAACTGTCACATAAGCTGTCCCCCTCCAGAGACTTGAGTAAAAATACTTATCTGGTGAAGGTTTTCTCGGTGGCCGTTAGGGGGATATTGAGACCCCTAATTATGAAAAAATAGGAATTGTTGGAAAACTTAGGCAGTGGGCTGTTCGACCATGAATCAATCAACAGAAATTGAAGTCAAAAATCTAGACCATCTGGGATTAGTAGCCGGAATTATCGATGAAATAGGAATCGTTGAAATTATCAACGAACAAGTCTCAATTGAGCGAGGAGAAATTGTCAC
>NZ_JASJFB010000692.1:0-3552 GCF_030065455.1 Microcystis sp. M53602_WE12
CACCACCTTTTAGACTTTATGCTCGATGAGGCCATCCCTGTTACTCGCGTTAATTCTTCTTGATTTTGGATGGGGAGCTACAGGGCAAAAGCGTTTTGTATTCTGTATTCCTTGCTACATTCTGAATTTGGAATTGCTGGGCTATTTTCCATCACCGCGCTGGTTTGTCCAGAAACGCTAAACTGTAAAGCTTCCCGATAGACTCGCCCCGCCGGATGATCAATAATATTCGCCGCCCCACCGGAGGCAATCACTGCCCCTTGAGCGCATTGTAGAGCCAAATTAATCGCCCGACCGCGCCAGTGCAATTTCTCGGCAAAACTGGCCTGGTGGGAATTTAACATTTTTTCTTGACAGGACAGTAGGGCTTTTTCTAGCTGTTGATGGGCATTTTTTAGGCTTTCTAGCCCTTTTTGTCGATAAACCGCAAAAATAACATCTAAGCCCGCCCAAGCACAGCCAAGGGCATGAAAACCATGATGGAGAACATTTTTTTGATCGCTGGCCTCGATCGCCGCCGCCGGTTGTAAACTAACAATAAAATCCCTTGACAAAAAGTAGTCTTGTATGGTAATGCTCACCGTATTAGTCCCACTCATCGATAATAATGTCATGGGGGGACTGCATTGCAGACCGGGGAGAGCCTGCAGCGGTAAAAGACCGTACAGCGATCGCCCGTCTGGGAGGGTCGCCCCGATGATAAAATCTTCAAAAAAGCCCCATCCCGTCACCCAGGGGACCTGTCCACAGAGTTGATAGCCGCCGGCCACGGGAAACGCTTTCATCATCGGTTCCCCCGGACGACGTAGTTGCGAAAACCCCACCCCCACTAGCTTTTCGCCCCGGGCCATTTTGGGGAGATAAAGCTTTTTCAGGTCTTGGTTACTGCTGGTGGCTAATTGATTAGCGGCGCTTTGGTGTTGGGTTTGCAGAAAAGTTAAAGCGCCGGAATAACGAGCGCCGAGGATTTGGAATTGTTGATAGGTGCGTTCCTCCCATCCCGCCCCCCCCCATTCTTTGGGAACACGCAAAGCTAACAAACAGCGCTCGCCCATACCCTGTAAAGCTGATTGTAGGGCGATCGGGTCGCGATCGATCCGGGCCGCTTGCGGGGCGATCCTATTCTGAAAATAATCCCTAGCCATCTCCAGTAAACCATCCCTCATAGCTGACTAGCACAGTAAACCGCCCCCATTAGTCCCACTTGGGCATTAAGGACGATATGAACGGGAATATTGCTTAATAGCTCCGTCATCCGACCTTTAGCGCGAAAAGCCTTCATAAAGCTACCCTCGGTCATTAGAGGAAGATTTTTGGCAGCAATCCCTCCCGCTATGTATAATCCTCCGTAGGGAAGCAACTTGAGGGCTAAATTGCCCGCTTCCGCACCGTAGGCCTCGACAAAGATTTTCATGGTTTGATAACAAAGATGATCCGAGTTATCTTGGGCAAAACTGGCAATTTTAGCCGCTAAATCGACGGTTTTTTGCGGTTTACCCATTTCTTCTAACCAAGCGCGGTAAATTTCCGCCATGGCCGGCGAGGACTGACTATAGTTACTATCGTGGAGAAATCGATAGATAGAAGTGATTCCAGGGCCGGAAACCACTCGCTCCACCGAAATGCGCTCGATATTATAGAGTTCCAAGAGATAATTTAATAGTTGATATTCTAAACTCGATCGAGGGGCAAAATCGGCGTGGGAACCCTCACTAGCAAACACCTGATATTTACCCTTCGACACAGGAATCAAAAAACCCTCTCCTAACCCCGTTCCTGCACCAATAACCGCAATCGGGGCCTCTGGTACTGCCGGGGCCGCCTGTAGATTGTGCAGCTCCTCTGGGGCTAATCCTAACACCCCATAACCGATCGCCGCAAAATCATTAATTAATTTTACCCGCTCAATCTGCAGCTCCTGGCTTAGGCGATCGCCAGTTAGGGACCAACTTAAATTAGTCAATTCGGAACTATTGTTAACCACTGGACCTGCAATACCGAAACAAGCTTTTGCCACTGGGGGAATAGTGGTTTGTCGGGCCAAAAACTGCCGGACGATCGGCACCAGATCGGGGTATTGTTCACTAGGATAGATTTCTTGATCGAGAGTAATTAGCCGGGGTTGGGGACTATCCGATGAGTTTTGGCAATCCACTAAACGCAGGATTGTTTTAGTTCCCCCGATATCTCCCCCTAAAAGAATCGTCATGCTGGTTTTTCCCTGAGTTTGTCCCCATAATTATAGTTTTTTTTACCGCTTCTCCCCAGCAAATTTAAGGGCAGTCAATTCTATACTATAGTGAAAGATGGCAATGCCTAAGCCCTAATTAAGGATTGATTAATCATCGCTCCGGGGTTGGAATGGGGATTTGCTAGAGGACAGAAAGGGGACTTAAAGACATTTTAGGTCTAACTGTAGCCTCAAGGCGATCGATAGGGCGGCAAAACCTATCACTGTCCCCATAACTTTTAAGATAGACCAGAGAGGGAGAAATTAGCTTGGGTGTAGAACTTCGCAGTTACGTTTATCTTGACAATTTACAGCTTCAACACGCCGCTTACATCGGTACAGTCGCCCAAGGATTTTTACCCTTACCCGGGGATTCTTCCCTCTGGATTGAAATTTCCCCCGGCATCGAGATTAATCGCATCACCGATATTGCCCTCAAATCCGCCGTGGTTCGTCCGGGGGTTCTATTCGTAGAACGACTCTATGGACTCTTAGAACTCCATTCTAGCAGTCAGGGAGAGGTCAGGGCGGCCGGTCAGGCAATTTTGCAGTATTTAGGCGTTAGTCAGCGCGATTGTCTGAAACCGCAAATTGTTTCTAGCCAAATTATTCGCAACATTGACGCTTACCAAGCCCAATTAATTAACCGTAGTTCTCGGGGTATGATGTTAATGGCGGGACAGACTTTGTACGTTTTAGAAGTGCAACCGGCTGCCTACGCTTCCCTAGCCGCTAATCAGGCCGAAAAAGCTGCTTTAATTAATATCCTACACGTTACTTCCGTGGGCAGTTTTGGCCGCCTATATTTAGGGGGAGAAGAACGAGATATTATCGCCGGTTCCCGAGCGGCAGTTTCAGCGTTAGAAAATATTCAAGGTCGAGTTTTTCCCGGTAGCGACAAAAAAGAATAAGCTAATGAAGGCAAAAGGCAGAAGGTAAGGGTGCATCTCATTTTTGTCAATCTACCAATTGGGATTTTTACTTGGAAACTCTCGGCTAAAATTGGGCATTACTTCCGATTTTATCACTCAATCCAAGCTTTTGGGGGGTTCTACCCCCCAAACCCCTAGGGCTGTTTCATTCTCCCATCAGAATATCAAAAGTAAAAGCGATCACTGTCTTGGTAAAATGAGAAGTGACCGCCAACTTTTTAAATATATGTTGAGCTTAATAGAAAAACTGAAACAAGTCAAGGACTTTCGGAAAGATAAAGGAAAAAGACCCCCTTTATGGATAGTATTAGTAGTAATAATACTGGGAACAATGCTAGGATACTCAGGTTAGAGAGAGCTAGGAGAGTTTGCTAAAAATAATCGGCACAG
>NZ_JASJFB010000902.1:0-2829 GCF_030065455.1 Microcystis sp. M53602_WE12
ATTTCAGCTACTTTTGAGCTTAGGTACTCTCATCGAATTTTATTTTAAGTTAATTATTTGCATAACAATTCCCGAAGAGCCAAATCGGTAAAACCCTACACCCCACACCCCACACCCTGCCCCCACCAACAAACTTTTTCAGCAGACCCTAAATAATACTTTTCGACAACGGGTTTTCCGGTTAGTGAGAGAGAGTCTATCGTTCTCTAAAAAAATGGAGAATCACCTTGGGTATCCCTTTGGTATTTTATCCATGACTACAATACCCAAGGAAGTAAAGGTTAAGCCGTCATCACTACTTCTGAATCAGCACCAAATTAGGTTACACTTCATCTTGATGAGAAACGCCCTCAAGGAGCAGCGAGTCTCATAATCGCTACAATAATAGATAAAATCCTAATTGCGAGGAAAGCCTATCGATACCATCTTCGGCAATACCCAGGGACTGAAAGCCAGTCAGATGAAACAGCTACAAAGGCTGTACCATGAACGCTTGCCTATTGATACTCTCACCACCCCAGAATTCGCCCAAAGACTGGCGGCTATCAGTACCGATATCCATCAACCCCTCTGCACCTATATCAACCGTCGCGGCCAGGTAATTCGTGTGGGAGTGGGAACCCCCCGACAAACCCAATTTTCTCTCTTGGAACTACCCCGCTACGGTTCCGAACGTCTTTGCGGAATTCGTTGTATCGCCACGGAACTCAAGCAGGAACCGCCAAAAGAATCCAGTTTAACCGCCATGGCTTTGCAAAGATTAGACGCGCTGGTGATCTTAACATTAACCGGTACAGGCATGATCCGTCGCGGTGGTGGGGCGACCGGTTATGTGGAGCAAGTCTATCTGGCGCATCTCATACCACAAAGTCAAACAAATGTCAATAGTAATATATACTGGTCTGTCTCCCCTCCCTTAAATCTAGAGGATTTAAGCAAACAGGACTTTTTAGAGTTAGTGGAAGGACTAGAGGCGGAGTTTCAGCGAGAATTTACCGCTATAACCGTTGATAAAGCCGAAGATCGGGTACTATTGGTTGGTTTGATCACCGACGATATCAGCGATCGCCAGTTTGAGGACGGTTTAAGTGAATTAGAGCGTTTAGTTGATACCGCCGGGGGTAAAGTTTTGCAAGTCACCCGACAAAAACGGGATCATCCCCATCCTCAAACAGTGATCGGTTCGGGAAAAGTGGCAGAAATCGCCCTACAGGTGCAAACTTCGGGGGCTAATTTAGTTGTATTCAATCGCGACCTTTCTCCCGCCCAAATTCGCAATCTAGAGAACCAAATCGGGGTGAGAGTGGTCGATCGCACCGAGGTAATCCTGGATATTTTCGCCCAACGGGCCCAATCGCAAGCGGGTAAACTACAGGTAGAATTAGCCCAATTAGAATACACTTTACCCCGTCTCACCGGGCGCGGATTAGCTATGTCGAGATTAGGGGGAGGAATTGGCACTCGCGGACCGGGGGAGACAAAATTAGAAACAGAACGCCGAACTATTCAACGTCGTTTATCCCGTCTCCAGGATGAGGTGGATCAACTGCAAGCTCATCGTTCCCGTTTACGCAAACAACGGCAAAAACAAGATGTAGCCAGTGTGGCGATCGTCGGCTACACCAATGCGGGAAAATCTACTTTAATTAATGCTCTCACCGCTGCCGAAGTTTATACCGCCGATCAACTGTTTGCTACCCTCGATCCCACCACCCGACGCTTAACTATTACCGATCCCCTCACCCAAGCATCTCACCCCCTCTTACTAACCGATACGGTGGGTTTTATCCATGAATTACCCCCCTCGCTGGTGGATGCTTTTCGGGCAACTTTGGAGGAAGTAACGGAAGCAGACGCCTTACTCCATCTGGTGGATCTCTCCCATCCAGCTTGGGAAAGTCAGATTGCCTCGGTGTTAAAAATCCTCTCGGAGATGCCGATTCAAACTGGTCCAATGTTAATGGTGTTTAATAAGTTGGATCAGGTAAAAAGCGACGATTTGGAAATAGCTAAGGAAAAATATCCCCAAGCTGTTTTTATCTCGGCTATTCGTCGCCTAGGATTGGAAACTTTAAAACAAAAGTTAATCGATTTAATTGCTTAAGTATAGCAGTAAGCTGTCAGTATTCAGGAGACAGGAGACAGGAGTTAGGAGTCAGTATTCAGGAGTCAGGAGATTATTTTTATTTATTCTTACCACTTCCTAATTCCCACTTCCTAATTCCCACTTACCACTTCCTAATTTATAATTTATAATTCCCACTTCCTAATTCCTAATTTATAATTCCCACTTCCCACTCTCCCATACCTTTTAAACAGGATTTTGTATCAGTTATTCAGTTATTATAACTATCATCTATTAGCCCCAAGATAAATTAACTCGGTATCGGGACGCTTACCAAAGATTTTTTCGGAATAGTGTAAAAGCTCATCATTTTTGATTAACTTCAAAAACTCGTCATTGTCAAGAAATAGTTTCCAGCGATTAGTCACATCCATCTGTTGAGCATTGCCAGTAAAGTTCTGCTTTTCAAAGGAACTGCCACCACCATAACTACTAACATAATTTAAGCCAGCATCAGAAAACTCTAGATTAAGAGCGGCGGAAATTTCTGGCTCTTCGGTAATTGTTATGCAATGGACGGGGGTTATAAGGGATGGAACCCTTATATAGAAAGGCATTTAGCGATTTTTGTCAATTGTTTTTTATCTAGAGCGAACTAATCAATTAAGTCTCTTGCCAGATAAAGATTTAGTCGATTTATGCCCCCCTATCGAACCATACCAAGTAACGAAGAACCAAATTTCTCGACGATAACTAATATCAGA
>NZ_JASJFB010000722.1:0-7605 GCF_030065455.1 Microcystis sp. M53602_WE12
ACAAAGCGATTAAAGACGCTTTGGCGTTAGTCCAGTCTAATGATCTGGTAGTCTATGAAGCTATAAAGGTAAGAAACTTAGTCAAAAACCGTAAGCTTGCCAAGTCGATTTCTGATGCTTCTTGGTATCAATTCACTCAATGGTTTGAATTTTTTGCCAAGATTTATCGGATTGTTTGTGTTGCTGTGCCGCCGCATTTCACTTCTCAAGATTGTTCAGTTTGTGGTACGCGAGTTCAAAAAACATTAAGCACTAGAACTCATCAATGTCCCAATTGTAAAACAGTCTTGGATAGGGATCATAATGCAGCCATCAACATTCTTAAAAAAGGGTTGAAATATTTGGGAAATCATCTCAACGGTACTGTTGGGCAAACAGAAACCGACCCAAACGCCTTGGGAGAGTCCGGCCTCTGGGTTTTCAGTGGAGACATTGAGAATCTAAGTTGTCTCGTCGAACAAGGAATTTCCGATAGTGATAGGTCAAGAATCCCCCGTCACAGCGTAGCTTGACGGTGGGAGTATGTCAACTCACCTTGGCGGCGTATTATTGACAATATTGAGAGCATAAAGGCGAAAACGCTCTAGATCGGCTTGCAGGGTTGATTCCACCACTCGACCGAGGAAAAGATTATCCATCAATTTTCCTAACCAACCTGGTATAGCATAGGCTGCTGTCAGTCGCACAATACTCCTACCATGACGGTCATAAAAACGAATTGCCCCGCGGTTAGGCAACCCGTCCACGGATTCCCATTGAATCATCTGGTGGGGGACAATTTTCAGTATCCGTGACAACCAAGTAAATTCTAGACCACCACTGGCTAACTTCCAACGGGAAAGCTCTGGCTCCTCCTCGAGAATTTTCACCGATTCGATCCATTTCATCCACCGGGGCATTTGTTCTAAATCTGACCAGAGCTCCCAAACCAGATCGATCGGCGCGTCCACTTCTACCTGTACACTATGTTCTAACCAAGTCATTCGTTAATTCTGGCGATGCTGAATATTTCTATGATAACGGCTATTAGTCTTTAGCTTTTGACTCAATGATAAAATAAAAACAATCTTCGAGGTTTAATTTTACTATGTTAATCAGAAAACTGCTCGAATGTGAGGAATTCATCGCCGGTGATCATACCCGATTGCGCGAGTTATTGCATCCCGATAAACAGCCGTTAAATCTACGTTATAGTTTAGCCCACGCCTGGGTAGATGTGGGGGAAACTTCTACTCCCCACGCTTTAAAAACTGCGGAAGTTTATTATATTTTGCAAGGACAAGGGGAAATGCACATCGATGAGGAAGTGCAATTAGTGACTGTCGGTGCTGCCATTTATATACCTCCTCTAGCTAAACAATATATTCATAATTGTGGGGAGGAACCCTTAATTTTCTTGTGCATTGTCGATCCTGCTTGGCGACTAGAAGACGAAATTATCTTTGAGTAAACCTAATGAATATTGGCATTATTGGACTGGGTTTAATTGGTGGTTCCTTGAGCTTAGATTTCCGCTCACAAGGTTATAAAGTTTTGGGAGTTTCTCGTCAACAATACACCTGTGATATCGCTGTGCAAAAAGGAGTTGTAGATGAATCTAGCACCAGTTTAGAATTATTAGCTACTGCCGATTTAATCTTTATCTGTACTCCTATACATTTAATTGTGCCAACTTTGGAAAAATTAACTCCCTATTTAAAAACCCAAACCATTGTCACCGATGTGGGATCAGTTAAAGGGGTAATTGTAGCCAATTGTGGCCAATTGTGGCCAAATTTTGTCGGTAGTCATCCTATGGCTGGGAAAACCGAACAGGGAATTAATGCGGCACAATGTGGTTTATTTGTCAATGCCCCATATCTGATTACTCCCCTTGAATCTACCCCTAACTTTGCCGTGGAAATCTTAACTGAAATCGTGCAGAAATTAGGCTGTAAAATTTATTATTCCTCCCCCGAAGAACACGATCGAGCCGTGGCATGGATTTCCCATCTGCCAGTAATGATTAGTACCAGTTTAATCCAAGCTTGTGCGAAAGAACAAGACCTGAATATTCGAGAATTAGCGGAAAATTTAGCTAGTTCTGGTTTTCGCGATACCAGTCGCGTCGGTGGTGGCAATCCCGAATTAGGTTTAATGATGGCTAAATACAATCGTCAAGCTTTATTGATATCCTTGACAAATTATCGGCAAAATCTTGATCAAATTGTTGACTATATTGCAGGAGAAAAATGGCAGGAAATAGAGGAAATTCTCGTTTCTAGTCATCAATATCGAGCCAAGTTTATTCAATAAAAATACCATTTTGCCCAGCAATTATACCCTGGTGCTGTATTATAGATTTATCCTCAGTAAACCAAGGCAATAATATGAACACCTTTTTTGACTTTGAATCCGAATTTGTTGACTCCTTACGTTGCATACCGATGGCCGTGAGAATGAAACTAGATACCTGTGGAGTTAAATTAAAATTATCCCATTGGATGCAGTTAACTCAACCAGAAAGAATGGTATTAGTTAATATGGCTTGTACGACGGCAGCAGAAGCCAAAATCTATCGAGATTTTCTGCAAAAATTAATCGCCGAAAAAACTGGCAATCCCCCGGAAGAACTAGCAATAGATCCCGATCCTGCTTGGCTAGATGATAGCCAGATTCCCGATACAGTCCGAGAAAAAGCTAGAGAATTCCAGATCGAAATTAGTTTAGAACAATGGCAAAAATTGCCACCATCCCAACGGTTTGCCCTGATTAAACTCAGTCGTCCGGGTCATGAAAATCTCAACTTCTATCCGGCCCTGAAAGAGTTTCATATAGTCGATGCCTAACTCAAGAACCTATGGTATATTAAGTTTGTTTCTACCTTACTTTGGCGAGAAATTAGTATTTTATACCAGATCAATCTCGAATTAAAACGGGGGGAAATAGCGGCTGATAGCTGGTTTAATTAGTCCCAGCAAAGGTGAGATTTTCTGCTAGGGCAAACCTTAACGGGACTTAATAAATAAATTGCAGGAACTCGCTGCTCTGGAACTTGGTCAATTCTCTTAATAAAAATGATAATTAATGAGCATATTCTTGGAAAATAATTATACAGTTTCCATCCAGTCAAAAACTTGATTCAATTGCGACAAATCGATTAAACCGTACTGCCATAAAACCATCGGCAAAGAACCCACCGATGCTTCACAGAGACGCACAGCCATATCGAAGGAACGGGGAGAAATTGCTAATTTTTCCAAGAGGAAAGTGCGGAGTTGTTTTTGTTGATGAGCTTCCATGATGTAAGGATCATTGGTAATGATAATCGGATTATTGAATAACTTATCCTCTATTAAAAAGAGATGCTTCCCTCACGGGGATCACCCAATTGGGTGATTTTGTCCACCAATCGGAATAATTTAAGAATTTATCCATAATATGTTCTACTATCCCGAAATTGCTAGTAGGGATATCAACACTTCCTTTACTTAGAAAAACGAGAAAGGGGAACTTTTGGGATAAGCTATTGATAACCTAGTTTTTGCTCGAGTAGGAGAGAATTTCCCTCAATGAGTCATGTTCCTCAAGTTTCCGTGATTATTCCTTGCTATAATTAAGGTCGCTATCTTGATGATGCGATCACATCTGTTTTAGTGCAAACATACCAAAACTTTGAAATCCTGGTCGTTGATGATGGATCCACAGAACCAGAAACCATCGAGATTTTACAAAATTATCAACAGCCAAAAACCTGGATCATCCGCACAGAAAATCAAGAGGTTGCCACAGCGAGAAATCTAGGAATTGCCCAAGGGCAAGGAACCTATATTCTTCCCCTTGATGCTGATGATAAAATTGCCGATTCCTATCTAGAAAAAGCGGTTGCTTTGCTAGAAAGTAATGAGCAATTAGGTATAGTTTATTGCGAAGCGGAATATTTTGGCGATAGACAAGGAATTTGGCCGCTGCCTGAGTATAAATTTCCCGATATATTAGTAGATAATATGATATTTTGCTCCGGTTTGTTTCGGAAATCCGACTGGGAAACTGTGGGCGGCTACAATAGCAATTTAATTTATGGTTGGGAAGATCACGATTTTTGGTTATCTCTGATCGAATTAGGTCGAGAAGTCTATCGTATCCCAGAATTGTTATTTTTCTATCGACAAAAAGCTGATTCTATGAGTCGCTCAATGACCGCAGAACACTAGATCTATTCCTACACCCAACTTTTTTATAATCATCCCCAACTTTACTCCCAAAATATCCAAGCCATTTTTGCCGCTTTAGTCACCTTAAGAGTCGATATATTCGCTCAGTTGGAACGGGCTAGAGAACGAATTAAACAATTAGAAATCCATGGACAAGAATTGCAACAAGAATTGCAAAAAACCCAATTGGATTATCGAGAAAGAGACGAGGAATTACAAAAAGCTGACAGTAAAATAGCCGCCATGGGAAAAAGTAAATTCTGGCAAATGAGAAGAGTTTGGATTAAAATGCAAAAATTGCTAGGTTTGCTGGAAAAAGACCCAATTTATTCCTAAGGGAACTTCAACGCTAAACAAAGATCGAATCGATTATAATCATTACAGAGTAAGCACTTGACGATTTGACTTCTGGATCACGGTGCCAAGATTTAGATCGTCGATAATTCCTCGCAGGTTGGCGATTCCTCTCTGTTTCATGGTTTCTTCTAGTTCTTTACTTTCGGTTTCCCAGTATTGAGTCTATTTTAGTCGGTCTTTGGGGTTGTAGATTTTGGCATCGGGGAGGACAATGGGGAAGATGGGATCGTAGAAATCTCCATTTTTTGCGATCTCGATTAACTCGAACATACAGTTACAGGAAAATGGATAATACAATAGGAAAATCTTGGCCAAAGTAGCCACAAAAATTGATAAGTAGGGAGGCACAATTATTTGTAGGATGGGTTAGCGGTAGCGTAACATAATCGGGCGTTGGGTTTCATGCTTCAACCCAACCTACGTTCATCTTATATTTAATTCCACCCACCTACTTAATATCAAGGGTAGAACTGAAAAAAGCAATTTAGCCGCCGCTACAGCAATTCTGGCGGGGTTAGTATTAAGTAAGGAAATCATCAGAAGCTTATTAAGAGAAGAAATTATGGGCGAATCAGTCATTGATCAGGACATCCAAGAAAAAGGAAGACAATCAGAAGCGGTTTCTTTGATTCTACAACTACTTAACCGTCGTTTAGGTGAAATATCCTCAACTTTAAGCCAACAAATCCAAGAACTATCCCTAGAACAATTAGAAACTTTAGGAGAAGCGCTGCTCGATTTTACCAGCTTGACAGATCTGACCACTTGGTTATTGGACACAGAAACTTAAATCCCCAGAAGATGTCTGCTCGTCCTGCGTTAAATTTTTAAATACTGGCTTTTTTTGTATTGATTTAACCATGGCTACCAGCGATATCTCCAATTCTACTCACTCATCCCCAAAACCCCTGCCAAAACTGGGACTTTTCACCATGTTTCGCTTAGGACTCTTTCAGATGGGACTAGGTATTATGTCCCTGCTGACTTTGGGGGTTCTCAATCGGATTATGATCGATGAGTTAAAAGTTTTACCCTTTCTTGCCGCAGCTGCGATCGCTATGCACCAGTTTGTTAGTCCAGCACGCATCTGGTTTGGGCAAAGATCCGACGGTAAAACTATTTTTGGTCATCATCGCAGCGGTTATGTCTGGATTGGAGCGGCAGTTTTTACCGCTTTAGCTTTTGTTGCTTTGCAGGTAGTCTGGCAATTGGGACTTAGTATTCAAACTTCGGGATGGAATACCATTTCCTACGCCTGGATTGCCCTCTTGGCCTTAATTTTCGCCCTCTACGGACTCGCTTTAAGCGCCAGTTCTACCCCTTTTGCTGCCCTCTTGGTGGATGTGTCCGATGAAGATAATCGATCGCAATTAGTTGCTATAGTTTGGTCAATGCTGATGGTGGGAATCGTCGTCGGGGCGATCGTTAGTTCTCGTTTGCTGGATACTCCCAATATCTGCGGTACAAATATTTTGACCTATGATCCGACTCAATCAGCCCCTATAGCCAATATTCCGCAGCTACAGGCGAGTATTAACCCCGTGTTCGCGATTATGCCCGCTATCGTTTTCGTTCTCTGTATTTTAGCGACTTTTGGCGTAGAAAAAAAATATTCTCGTTTTAGTAGCCGGTCCACTCTTGTGCAAAGAGAGGATCAAATTACCTTTAAAGATGCCCTACAAGTTCTCACCGCTAGTCGGCAAACCGGTTTATTTTTCACCTTTCTGCTGATGATGACTTTGAGTTTATTTATGCAGGATGCAATTATGGAACCCTTTGGCGGCGAGGTTTTTGGGATGTGTATCGCCCAAACGACCCAATTGAACGCTTTTTGGGGAACCGGAACCCTTTTTGGTATTGCTGCCACGGGATTTATGCTCATTCCCCGCATCGGTAAACAAAAAACCACTAAATATGGCTGTATTTTTGCAACAATTTGTTTTATTCTCTTGATTTTTGCCGGCTTTTCTGCTAACCAAAGTTTATTAAAATCAAGCTTGCTCTTTTTCGGTTTAGCTTCGGGAATGATTACCGCCGGAGCTACCAGTTTAATGTTAGATTTAACCGCCGCCGAAACCGCAGGAACTTTTATCGGCGCTTGGGGATTATCCCAAGCGATCGCACGGGGATTGGCCACGGTTTTAGGGGGTACGATTTTAAATATCGGTAAAGTTGTCTTTTCTAGTCCGGTTTTAGCCTATGGCTTCGTTTTCCTCGTGCAAGCATTGGGAATGATCCTAGCAGTTTGGTTATTAAGTCGGGTTGATGTGAAGGAATTTAAGGAAAATGCCCGAGCAGCGATCGCAACAGTCATGAAAGGAGAGATCGACTAGCAAAAGCAAGTAAAAGTGAGATAACAGGAGAATTAGCCCGATCGGGGGAAGTTGGTTAGCAGCTTTTTTCCTATCCTAAAAGTAGAGAGGAAAACGAAAGAGGAGGCTAAAACGATGAAAAGGACTTTAATGATTACCCTAGGTTCCCTAGCCTCCTTACTGCTGATTAACCCCGTCGGTGCGGAAAATCCTCAACAGGTACAACAATTATTGAATACGCGGGAATGTCCAGGCTGTGATCTCCGCGGTGCAGATTTAAGGGGGGCGCATCTAATCGGCGCAGATTTGAGAAAAGCGAATTTACAAGGAGCTAATCTAGAGGAAGCTAACTTAGAGGGCGCGGATTTGACGGATGCTAACCTAGAAGGCGCAAATTTGACCGCAGCTTTTCTGACTAATGCCAGTTTCAATCAAGCTGATCTCGATGGAGTCAATTTCACCAGTGCCGTGATTTATGATGCCGATGTGACAGGTGCATCGATGGAGAGAATTAACTTGACAAATGCTCAGATTTATGGTACTGGCATCGCTGTGGGTGGTGGCAATCCCTAGATAGGGCGGGCTGAATGAATCTAAAAACCTGGCGTTGTCAAATTGAAAGATGCTCCGAATCAGCACCGGAACTGAAATTACTTTGATAGGAAAGATTACATGGCATCTTGACAATTAGTGTTTAATGAACGAATAGTGCCGATAGTTGGGCTTAAGTGGGGAACAAGAGT
>NZ_JASJFB010000824.1:0-1486 GCF_030065455.1 Microcystis sp. M53602_WE12
CCACATTCCGCACCCTCAACTGTCACATAAGCTGTCCCCCTCCAGAGACTTGAGTAAAAATACTTAGCTGGTCAAGGTTTTCTCGGTGGCCGCTAGGGGGGTCTTGAGACCCCTAATTATGAAAAAATAGGAATTGTTGGAAAACTGAGGCGAGTGGACTGTTCGACTAGGAATCAATCAACAGAAATTGAAGTCAAAAATCTAGACCATCTGGGATTAGTCGCTGGAATTATCGATGAAATAGGAATCGTTGAAATTATCAACGAACAAGTCTCAATTGAGCGAGGAGAAATTGTCACAGCGGGGCAAGTCGTCAAAGCAATTATCCTGAATGGATTGGGATTTGTCTCCCGATCTTTGTATTTATTTCCTCAATTTTTTGGCTCTTCGGTAATTTTTATGCAAATAATTAACTTCAAATAAAATTCGATGAGAGTACCTACGCTCAAAAATAGCTGAAACCCATACAGGGAAAGACTTAAGGCACAAACAGGTTAATGCTAAAAGATAGACAATTGAGTTAAGATTTGACATAATGGCCAAAAACCCGAGTGTTTTACTTATGATACTTGACAAATTTTTGAACCTAAAAGGAACGTCTATTCAAGGCTATCTACACCTAGAAAATATCGGTATAGTTTGCCGAATCGAATCGAAAAATCAAAAAGCAACCTGTCCTCGTTGTGGGTTAGAGAGCGATAAACTACACCAAAATCATCGACATTTAGTCAAAGATTTACCAATCTCAGGACAACCAGTGTACCTACAAAGTTAATCGTCGTCAATTTAAGGGCGATAATTGTCGAAAACCCTTTAGCGAAGAGTTAGATTTTGTCGCCAGTAAACGAACCTATACGAAAAGACTAGCCGAAAATATACTCGAACAATTAAAATCAGGAGATATTTTAAATGTTAGTCGAAGAAATGACGTAACGGAAGAAGAGATTCAAAGAATGATAGAGGACATAGCTGAAGAAATTACAGAGACAGACCTATCGAAATTAAAAAGACTAGGAATTGACGAAATCGCTCTAGTCAAAGGACAAAAAAATTACTGTGCGGTTTTAGTAAATTTAGATACGGGAAAACTAATAAGTACCTAGGCAAAATTAATGGTTCTTCGGTTTGTGTTATGCAATGGACGGGAGTTATAAGGGGTGAAACCCTTATATAGAAAGACATGGCTGCGATTTTTGCCAATTGTTTTCAATCTAGAACGAGCTTCAGTTTGAAAAACTGAAGCCATTGATACTCTTTATCCTCGCTCAAGAACCAATTCTCCTTTCTTAACTTCAGATACCGATGAACTAGCCCTGTTTACACCCTCCACCGAGGACTTGCGGCAGGTGGTGATTCGGTAGTAGTGATGGCGGCTTAATCCTTTGCCAGGTGTGCATTGTAGTCATGGATAAAATACCAAAGGGTTCCCCAACGTGATTCTCCATTTTTTTAGAGAAAGATAGACTCTCTCTCACCAACCGAGAAA
>NZ_JASJFB010000830.1:0-1488 GCF_030065455.1 Microcystis sp. M53602_WE12
AATTTTCCGACTAAGATTAACAATCAAGATTATTGGGCTTTTATGAGTGATGTACGGTTATGGATGCCAAGATATCGCTTTTATACTTATCCTGATGTCATGGTGATTAAAGACAAACCATTATATGAAGGAAAAGGCACAAACACTGTAACTAATGCGTTAATCATTGTCGAGGGTTTATCGAAATCAACTAGAGATTATGACCGTACTGATAAGTTTAAGTTTTATCGCTCAATTCCTGAGTTTAAAGAATATATTTTGATTGATCAATACCGTTATTATGTTGAGCAGTTTTATCAACAAAATAATGGGGAGTGGTTGTTTAAAGCCTCTGAATCAGACAAAGATGCTTTAAGGTTTCATTCTGTGGATTTTCAAATGTCATTGCTGGATATTTATCAACGCATTGATTTTAATTTAAGTGAAGAATAATGGTTCTTTGGTTTGTCTTATGCAACGGACAGGATTATAAGAGATGAAACCCTTATAGAGAAAAACATTTGGTGATTTTTGTCAATTGTTTCTGATCTAGAGCGAACTAATTAATTAAATCTCTTGCCAGATAAGGATTTAGTTGATCTATGCAACCCCATTGAAATACCAAGTAACGAAGAACCATATATCTTAGCGAATTTTTCAAGCTAGGGCTTGCTACCTTGTAACCTGATATGGGAATTGATGACGCTCGGCGATTTGCGCCTGGAGAGGTAATACTTCTCCCTCTACATTTATGCTACCCCAGGAGAGTCCTCCCATAGAATCAATACTAATGGCTACTTGACAACCACCTCCTGAACGGTTACGATTAACATTTATGCAAAAATTAAGGTGAGGATAAAATGTCAATAAAAATCACAGAAATACAAGCCTCCGATGGCGCAAAAATTTATATGCAGTACGAAGAAGGTGATAGGGAGCAATTGCAAGCAGTAGGATTTTTCGAGGATATAGAAGAAAGAACAAAAAATTTTCAAGCAGGAGTTACTAATATTGTTAATGAATATGCACAATTGTTATTAACTTCGATAAAACAGGGAGTTTCCCAAGCCAATCCACCCAGTAAGGTTACTTTAGAATTTGGGTTACAAGTTGGGGGCGAAACGGGGATTCCTTTGGTGACAAAAGGTTCAGCACAAGCTAATATTAAAGTTGCTATTGAATGGCAATTTAACCAAGATAAGGGAGGTTAGTATGCAAGTTCAAATCGAAAAACGCTATTACACGCCTGAAGAATATTGTCAGCTAGAAGAAATAGCAGAATACAAAAATGAATATCTAGATGGAGAAATTACTCCAATGGTAGGAGCAACTACTAATCATAATCTGATTGCTTTAAATTTCTGTAGGAATTTTCCGACTAAGATTAACAATCAAGATTATTGGGCTTTTATGAGTGATGTACGGTTATGGATGCCAAGATATCGCTTTTATACTTATCCTGATGTCATGGTGATTAAAGACAAACCATTATATGAAGGAAAAGGCACA
>NZ_JASJFB010000653.1:0-13574 GCF_030065455.1 Microcystis sp. M53602_WE12
CGGCCTGCGAGGATTTGGACATGGCTGTAGGAATTCATGAGGGACATTGGAGTCGTTTACCCACCACCGGTGCCGATCGATTTAACACCCGTTTTGCCCTTCATGCTTGTTCTCACCCCATGGAGCAGATGATGGCACTGTTAGCGTTAATAGAAGGGGGAGTGTTAGAACGTCATCCTCAGCTAAGAATCGGATTTTTAGAGTCGGGCTGCGGTTGGCTACCCTATTGGTTATGGAGACTTGACGAAGAGTATCAAGTTACACCTTGGGAGGTCAAAGATCGGGTAAGATTAATGCCATCAGAGTATTTTCGCCGTCAATGCTTTATTGCCGTTGAACCCTCTGAACCTTATCTGTCCCAGCTTATAGACTACATTGGCAGTGACAATATTATCTTTGGCTCAGATTATCCACACATGGATCATAAGCCCGATATTGTTAGTCAAGTGCTTAAGCTTGAGAAAGATTTAGCTAAGGAAACAGTAGAGAAGATACTTGCGGACAATCCTACCCGTTTTTATGGCTCAGTCTGAGTTTTTACAGTAGAATCAAATTTATTAACCAACTTCCTGGAGGAATTCACCAATGGCACAGGTCTTTACTCGCAGTTATGTTCAAAATTTACAATCAAATTTGTCTATAAAGATTGGACAAGGACCAAAATCGATCGATGGCAATCAATACAATGATTACTATTTTCAGCTACTTATTTTTGAAAATGAAGACCACCCTAAATTAGTCTATGGAACTAAGGAAGCTTTACAAACAAAATATAATTTAGATTCCTCAAGTTTTCCTAGCTCAGGAGCTAAGGTTGACCCAAGATTTTGCCCATCACAACCTAAGGATGATCCTTTAGCTCAAGCAGAATTGAGTACCGTTTATTTCTTATTACAAACACGAAAGCTATCTCAGATGATTGCTTACACATGGCTTGAGCCGGAAAAGATACCAGATGAAATGAAAGCAAAAGTGAATTTGGTTAGAAAAATTTTGAGATTTCCTCACCAAAAAGTGTGTACTTATTGGCTTGATAAAGAAGGTGAAGAACGTATAAGTGAGATCGATTTATGCATAAAACTATTAGGAGATAGTAAAACCCACACCAAAAAATATAAATATAGTTGGTTGATTCAACCAGACAATATAAATTATGACTTTATTGCTTTGGCTCTTTTGCTGTGTGGGCAAGCTTTCTATAAAGATAAAGTTAACTTTTATTATCCCGATAAACATGAATATTTCGCCCAGATTTGGGAGCCAATTGGCAGTATCTATCAGCTAATCTTTGAATACGGCCTTGATGTTACTTGGGAGCTTTTTCATGGTGTTATGACAGAACTTGTTCATACAGGGAAAGATTTTCCAGCTGGTAAAATAACAGTCCCTTATCCACCCAGACCCAGTGAATTCAATGTTAGCCAATCTGACATTGAAACTTGGGCAAAGGCAAAAGAGTATGATGGTCCCTATCCATTTTATCCTAGCGAACATAGTGAAGACTGGAAGAATCACCAATTGAAGCACGTTTATCCACCTTCACCTTATATTCCCCTGAGTTGTTTGTAATTATCTTCAATTTTAATTATGAAAATTGGTCAGAGAATCAAGAGATGACGCAAATTGATCAGCTTGATTTTCTGACTGAACTGATAAGCCAATGGAAAAAAAATATCAAATCAGCGAAAAACTCTACGAAAGTGCTAACTCCTTAGTTTATCGAGGTTTTCGTCATGCCAATAATCAGGCAGTTATCCTTAAAATTCTCAAAGAAAATTACCCAACGCCATCGGAACTCACTCGCTATCAACAAGAATACCAGATCACTCGCTCTTTTAATGTTGATAATATTATTAAAGCTTATGATTTACAGCGATATGAAAACAGTTTAGTTATGGTTTTAGAAGACTTTGGTGGTCAATCTTTAAAATCATTACTAGAGCAAAGTCAATTCAACCTAGAAGAATTTTTGAAAATTGCCATTAAGATTGCTGAAGCTTTAGCTGTTATTCATAAAGCCAATATTATTCACA
Organism: Microcystis sp. M53602_WE12; assembly: GCF_030065455.1. NCBI lineage: Bacteria > Bacillati > Cyanobacteriota > Cyanophyceae > Chroococcales > Microcystaceae > Microcystis > Microcystis sp. M53602_WE12. Next base: position 2,034 of record NZ_JASJFB010000653.1, read on the forward strand.
AAGACATTAACCCTTCTAATATTGTCTATAACCCCAAAACCGAAGAACTTAAAGTTATTGATTTTGGTATTTCTAGCCAGTTAGCTCAAGAATTTATCAGCGTTATCTCTCCCCATCAATTAGAAGGAACGTTAGCTTATATTGCACCTGAACAAACAGGAAGAATGAATCGTGGACTTGACTATCGTAGTGATTTTTATGCCCTTGGAGTCACTTTTTATGAACTTTTAACCAACAGACTTCCTTTTGAAACTACAGACCCAATGGAGTTAGTTCATTGTCATATTGCTCAAGACCCTTTACCCCTACACGAACTGATTCCAGACCTTTCCTTGGCTGTGTCTAATATTATCAAAAAACTATTAGCAAAAACCCCAGAAGAAAGATATCAGAGTGCTTGGGGAATTAAAAATGATTTAGAAATTTGTCTCAATCAACTCAAAAGAGGGGAACAGATTCAGCTATTTTCTTTAGGAAGTCGGGAGCTTCCAGAAAAATTTCAGATTCCGCAAAAACTCTATGGTCGAGAATTAGAAGTTGAAAAACTCCTAAACATTTTTGAAAAAATCAATCAAGGCTCATCTGAATTGATCCTGATTTCGGGTTATTCTGGGATTGGTAAAACAGCTTTAGTCAATGAAATTTACAAACCAATTACACGCCAACGAGGACGAGTTATTAAGGGCAAATTTGACCAACTACAACGATATATTCCCTATTCAGCAATTACTCAAGCTTTTCAAGATTTAGTAAAACAGTTGTTAAGTGAACCAGAAAGACATCTTGAAACCTATAAAGACAAGATTCTAGAAACTTTAGGAAATAATGGTCAAATTATTGTTGAGGTTATCCCTGAACTCGAAAAAATTATTGGTAAGCAATCTCCTGTAGAACCACTGGGTAAAACGGAAAGTCAAAATCGCTTTAACTTATTTTTTAAGCGTTTTCTCACGATTTTTTGTCAACCAGAACATCCCTTAGTGATTTTTATTGATGATTTACAGTGGGCAGATTTATCTTCTCTAAATTTAATTGAGCAATTAATTTTAGAGCCAGATATTAACTATTTTCTCCTAATTGGTGCTTATCGAGATAATGAAGTGGAAACAACTCATCCACTAATGCACACTTTAGGCAAAATTAATCAAGCCCAAAAAACAATTAATACGCTCTCTCTTTCACCTTTAAAAAGCAGAGAGATTAATCAATTAATTGCCGATACTCTAAATTGTTCTAGAGAATTAGCTAAACCCTTAGGGGAATTACTCAGCAGAAAAACCGAGGGTAATCCTTTTTTCTTAACCCAATTGTTTTATTCTCTCTACGATAGAAAATTCCTGTTTATTAGGGAAAATTTAGATTTAAAGAAAGCGAAGTACACAAAACAAGTTTATTGGCAATGGAATATACAACAAATTGAAAGTTTATCTATTACTGATAATGTAGTTGATTTAATGGTGAATAAAATTAAAAAATTATCTCAAAATACGCAACAGGTTCTCAAGTTAGCAGCTTGTATTGGCAATCAATTTAATTTAGAAATCCTTAGGATTATTAATAATAAATCTGAAACTATTACCGCTCAAGAACTACAGTTAGCTCTAGATGAAGGCTTGGTGATTCCCCTAGACAAAAATTATAAAATTCCTCTATTATGGAATGGAGAAGATTTGTCAAATAATAAGCTACAAGATGCTTTTAACTATTCTGCTGATATTTATTATCGATTTTTACATGACCGAGTACAACAAGCAGCTTATTCTCTTATTTCTGAAGAAGAAAAAGAATGTTTTCATCAGCAAATAGGACGTATTTTATTAGAAAAATATCAAGCAGAGCATCAATTAGAAGATAAAATATTTGATACTGTTAATCAACTTAATCAGGGAGCAATATTAATTACCGATCAGTTAGAAAAAAATCAACTGGCTAAGTTAAATCTAAAAGCAGGAAAAAAGGCAAAAGCATCAACAGCTTATGATTCGGCTTTAAGATATTTAGAAAAAGGATTGGAATTGTTGACATTAAATAGCTGGAAAACTGATTATCAATTAACTCTAGAACTTTATGTTGAAACCTTAGAATCTCTTTACTTAAATACTAAATTTTCTCAAATTGAAAAAATATCTGACACTATCTTAAAAGAAGCTAGAGACATATTTGATAAACTCAAGGTATATGAAATACAAATCATCTACTACTTTACAATTTTTCAACCTCAAAAAGCGATAGATATTGCCCTCAATGTTTTACCAGAACTAGGTATCAAAATTTCTCTTCAAGAAAATGAAATCAAAAAAAGAATTAGTAATCGCCAGAGATCCATAAAGTTGCTTTTAAAAAATAAATCGATTGAAGACTTGGCCGATAATTTGATAATGACTGACAATAAAAAACTAGCAGCTATTAAAATAATACTGCAAATTCGCTCTGCTTCAAATACAACTAATTTTCTTCTATTTACGGAATTAGTATTAACTTTAACTTATCTCTGTATCAAATACGGCAATCCTCCACAAGCTTCTACGATTTATGCTTTTTATGGAATGCTCATGTCGGGAATGACAGCAGAAATTGATTATGGTTATAAGTTTGGAAAACTAGCAATTAACTTATTAGAAAAAGATGATAATCAAAAATTTCAAGCCGAAATATTTTTTTTATATTATGCTTATATATGGTGTTGGAAAAATCCACTAAATGAGCAAGTCATTCAAGAAAAATTACTTTATGGCTTGCAACAAGGACTTAATACAGGACACAATGAATATGTTGGGTTTCTCGCACAGGCCTATTGCGCTATCAAGTTTTTAGGAGGATGCCAGTTAGAAGAAGTAGAACGAGATTGTGAAAAATACATTCATTTTGTGGAAAAACTTAATCAAGAGTATTCTCATAAATTCTTAGTTATTTTGACAAATACTGCTAAAAATGTACGAGATATTAATCACCATCAAGATTTTTTATTGCTAGGAACTTCCCAAGAGGAAGAAGATAAACATCTCCAAGAATATCTTGACCAAAATAATCAATGGTTACTATTTATTTATTATTTCGGAAGAATGATTGATTATTATATTTTTAATGATTTTGTTGCCTCCTTAGAAAACAGTCAACATACAGAAAAATATGTAGCGGTAACAAGCGGTGCAGCCCTATTTAAAGCACAACATAATTTCTATTCATCGTTGAGTTTTCTAGCTTATTATCATGACACAGAGCAAAATGATCAAAGAAAATTACTACAACAAGTAGATAACAATCAGCAGAAGATGGCAATATGGTCTAGTCATTGTCCAGCAAATTTTCAACATAAATATGATCTAGTTGAAGCAGAAAAAGCGAGAGTCTTAGGTCAAAACTGGGAAGCTCAAGAATTTTATGAAAAAGCCATTCAAGGAGCAAAAAAATATGAATTTATCCATGAAGAGGCTTTAGCCTATGAACGTGCCTCTGAATTTTATTTTACTTTAGGTAGAGAAGAAATTGCTAAACTATATCTCAGAAATGCTTATCATTGTTACACTCGTTGGGGTGCAAAGGCCAAAGTTAAACAATTAGAAGAAGAATACCCTCAATATTTATTAGGCATCAGCAATCAAAACAAATCTAAAGGACTGAGTACCACCATTTCAACTACTGGTAATGATGGAGCAGTTCTGGATTTAACCACTATTCTCAAAGCTTCGCAAGCGATTTCTGGAGAAATTAAACTGGAAAATCTCCTAACAAATTTAATGAAAATTGTCATTGAAAATGCAGGAGCGCAGAAAGGTTATTTGATTTTAGAACAGCAAGGAAATTGGGTCATTGAAGCTCAAGGAACAATTGATAAGGTAACGGTTAATATCCTAGAGTCAATTCCCATAGAATCTATCGACCATGATAACTCAATTCCTATCTTACCCACTAGCATTATTAATTATGTCGCTCGGACAAAAGAAACTATCGTTTTAAATGATGCCACTTCATCAGGTCAATTTACCAATGATTATTATATTGTGGCTAAAAAAACTAAATCTATTCTTTGTACTCCTTTACTCAATCAAGGTCAATTAAAAGGAATTGTTTATTTAGAAAATAATTTAACAACTAGCGCATTTACCTCAGAAAGGGTTGAACTATTAAATATTCTAGCAGCTCAAGCCGCTATCTCTATTGATAACTCCAGACTCTATCAAACCTTAGAACAAAGAGTAGAAGAACGGACAAAAGAACTCACAAACACTTTAGAGGTACTGAAAGCAACCCAAGCAGAACTTATCTTTGAAAATGACCTGCTTAAAAGTGCTGAACAACCTCCCAAATTTGTCTATCAAGTGGGGGGCAGTTTACCGATGGATGCACCGAATTATGTGGTTCGACAAGCCGATCGCAATCTTTATAAAGCTCTCAGACAAGGTCTATTTTGCTATGTTTTAAATGCACGTCAAATGGGAAAATCTAGCTTAATGGTACGGATGATGAGCCAATTACAAAAGGAGGGAATTAGATGTGCAGTAATTGACTTAACTCGGCTAGGAACAGACAATATTACCCCCGAACAATGGTATAAAGGATTAGCCGTTGATCTGCTCCGCAGTTTTGGATTAATCAAAGAATTGAAAACTTTTAAAGCTTGGTGGAGTGAACAATTAGACCTGCCTCCTGTACAACGATTAGGACAATTTATAGAAAATTTTCTTCTAGTTAATGACGATTTTGATCAGCGGCAATCTGGAAAATCGACTGTTATATTTATTGATGAAATTGATAGCATTTTAGGGTTAAAATTTGATGTCTCTGACTTTTTTGCTTTAATTCGTTCTTTTTATAACCAGAGAGCGATTCAACCTCAATTTCAAGAGCTAACTTTTGCCTTTTTTGGTGCTACCACACCTTCAGCTTTAATTACTGACCCCCAGAAAACACCTTTTAATATTGGTAACGCTATTGAATTAGCAAGTTTTAAAGAACACGAAGCTCAACCTTTATTATATGGGTTAACAGAAAAAGTCAGTAATCTTCAGACAATGCTCAAACAAGTCTTAAGCTGGACGGGAGGGCAACCTTTCTTAACTCAAAAACTCTGTCAACTGATGCGGGATAGTGAGCAACCAATCCCCTCTAATCAAGAAGAACAATGGTTGGCCAACTTAGTAGCAGAAAAAATTATTCAAGATTGGGAGATGCAGGATCAACCCGAACATTTAAAAACCATTCAAGATCGCCTTCTTCAAAGTCCAAACCGACCCCAGTTATTAACCTTGTATCGACAAATCCTCCATCAAGAACCAATACAGATTGATAACAATCCCTATTTACCTGAGTTATTTTTATCTGGATTAGTGGTAAAGCGTCACGGGAAAATGGACGTTCATAATCGGATTTATCAGACGATATTTAATAATGATTGGCTTGAGCGATCGCTGTCTTAATACCATGGTTCAAAAATTTATTTATACTGAACCAGTATATTGACTTATAAAGTACTTTTGATACAACTGACAACTGACAATTGCTTTATTTTCTCTGAGTTTAATTAAACCCATACTATTAAGTTTATAAGCAATAATTGGATCGACTATCATTGGTTGATTCCCTTGACAAATCTGTTGAAAAATACCGGCAAGTTCGGGTTGTTTTTGTAAAGTGACCCAGTGAAGCTGTAAATGAGAGGAATAAATTCCCGTTGATGTAGTTGCTGATTTGATTAAATCTGGCATCGTGATTTGCTCTTGGCTAAGATGATAAATCGCTAAATGAATCAAGGCAGGATGTCCCCCCACTAAGTCGATCAACTGTTGAATTTCGTTGGTTGCTAATTCATTTAATTGATATTTTTTTGCCAATTCTGCCACTTGTTCTTGACCAAAACCCTGTAACTCTATGGGTAATCCCACATTAAAAGGAGACTGTTCTAATCGCAGAGAAACATAAGATTCTGTGGATTGAACAATAATTAAACGTAATTTCTGCCACAGGGGAGATCGCTTAGATTCTTCATAACAAGCTCTGATTAAAGGTAAAAAATCTTCTGCTACTTTCGGATGTTCAAAGACTCGATGCACTCCATCTAAAGCCAATACCAGTGGCTGTTTTATCTCTCGTAAAATATACTCTTCAAAATAAATTGTCCAACTCATTTTAATTCCTATATCTTCATCCCAATAATCATCTAATTTGGCTTCTAAATTCAACTGCCGAGCGCAATTACGGCAAATCCAGCGTAAGAACTTGTTAAAATTTGCTATGATGTCTTGGTCTGCTTTTTGTAAATCTAAACTAACAATTTGATAACCGAATCGTTGTTGACAAGCCTCTAAAATTGTTAATAATAAAGAGGTTTTTCCCCATTTGTTGGGAGCTTTAATGCGTATTAACGCCCCAGATTGTCCGATTTCCTCGATAATTTTTGCTTCAAGTTTTGTTCGTTTTAGATAATAATAAGAATTATAGGGAACAGGAGCATCTGGGTATTCTGGACGCTCATTCTGGGGATATTCATTACCGCAATACTGAAGCGATGTGGAGTTGGTAAAATGAGATTGTAGTCTAGATAAAAAATTTTTTTTATTGATCGTTTCTCCGATCAGTTGCGAGACTCTATCATAGAGTCCTGGGGCAACTACATTGGCAAGATAGCTGCTACTATAACCGTTTTCTTGGGCAATTTCTTGATAGTTCTTTTTCTGCCAAAGTCCTCGCAATAATAATTGTTCTGTGTCATTGAGACAGCGATTCTCAAGCTTGAGCAGTTGCCGATTAAGAATCTCTTGGATTTCCTCGAATTTCATTATTTTTGTCTAAGGTAAGAAGATTTGATGGAATAGATTATTTGATTTTTCAGTTCCGTTGCAGCCAGAAACCCTGAATCTTGACATAACAGCACCGATTCAAACTAGAATTGGTATATTTGACAAACAAGCTGACGAGAACCAGCAACCGACAAAATTGTGCGATGGCAACCCTGAGAGGGATTCCATTCCCCTCTTGCTAGGAAATTATAGCATTTCTTGTCAAGGTCAATTACACGGCAGCAATTATCTCTTGATCATTTCTATCAAAACCCCTAAGTCTTCAGCGTCTAACTCCTCGATAATCCTATTAAGAATTAATTCGTAAAAATCCTCACAGGAGTTGAATAGACAGGGTTTTAAGTAGGTGGGTGGAATTAAATATAAGATGAACGTAGGTTGGGTTTCATGCTTCAACCCAACCTACGCATGGGTTACGCTACCGCTAACCCATCCTACAAATAATTGTGCCTCCCTACTTAGCAATCAGATGTACTGCATTTCAACTGCCTATTGAGAATTTTAGTACAGTGGCGGCTCCCAATCTTCGCGACAACGGTGAACAGTTACTGTTCAGAGTTCAATACACTTGCTCCCAGAGCTTCTAGGGTTTCTTGCAGCATTTCAGCGCGAGAGACATTACCCTGATCTTTCAATAATTGTAGGCCTTTTTGCCAAATCTCGATCGCCTCATTATAACTACCGAAAACTATATAAGCAACCCCTAGATTTTGGTAAATAGTGGGATTATCCTGGTTTAACTTGAGAGCTTTTTTATAAGCTTTAATCGATTCTGGTAGCCGATGCAGTTGTTTGAGAACCAGTCCTAAATTATAGTAACCATCGGCATAGCTAGGATCAATTTCTACGGTTTTCTCAAAGACAGATAAGGCAGTTTCGTATTTTTCTGCTTCGTATAATAACCCACCGAAATTATTATAAGCACCCAGTTTTAATTTATCTAAAATTGGCTGCTTAATCGCTTTAACAAAATGATCGCCTGATTGCTTAAATTCCTCCACTGAATAATAATAATTAGCGAGATGATAATACAACTCGTATAAAATATGCGGATTAGAGCCATGGCATTTTAAACCGTGTTTGAGCAGCTTAAAACCCTCTTTATCCCTGCCAATCTTCAGATATAACCCTCCCAATTTACTACACACATAGGGATCGTGGGGATGTTGCTGATAAAAACCCTCCATCGCTTTTCTTGCCCGTTCAAACTTATCTAAGCTGGCTATTTTATCGACGGTGTAACCGTAGTGAAAGATAGCAATTTCTGGCAGTTCAACTATTTTCCAACCAGGTTCTTTTTTTAATAAAATAGCCACATTATCATCAATAATTGAGTGATAGGGTCGGGTAAAAGTGACCTGAGGATGTCGGCGAAATAGCCGCGAAATTAGAGAATAAGGTGATTGTACGGCTCCGATTTCATGGCGGATTAAATTAATCACTAAATTTTCCTCTTTTTCCATTGCCCGACGCATTTTCGGTACGATAGCGGCATTTAATTCCTCATCAGCATCAAGGACTAAAATCCAATCGCCAGTAACATATTTTAAAGCCTCATTTCTGGCATCGGAAAAATTACCCCGCCAATCGTAGCTAGGAACTATGGCACCGTAACTTTGAGCAATAGCAATCGTATCATCGGTCGAACCCGTATCCATAACGATCATCTCATCCACCACCCCTTTAACGCTATCCAAACAGCGCCGGAGATTTTCGGCTTCATTTTTGACAATCATGCAGAGACTAAGTTTAGGCATAACTTTACTCACTCTAGCGGTCAATCTTGAGGGATAGCGGCTAATCAATAACCCACTGATTAGCGCTCACCGATTATCGATCATCCTCTGAGTCTACCTTAAACCGTTCTACCGAAGAAAGCAGCTCCCGGGAGATACTCACCAATTTTTGCAGAGAACCCGCCACCCGTTGGGATTCTTGGGAAGTTTCCTGAGCGGTTAACTCCACCGACTGCATAACTTGGGCGACATTGAGGGAATTTTCCCGTTGTTTGACCGTATCGGCGGTAATCGATCGCACCAGCGTATCGATACGATTAGAAACTTGGATAATATCTTCTAGGGACTTCTTCGCCTGTTCCGAGCGCTCGGTGACATCGATAACCTGTTGAATCCCTTCCTCCATCGCCGTCATTACCGAACCCGTTTCCGATTGGATATGTAAAACGATCTGTTCAATTTCCTTAAGCGATTTAGCAGCTCTATCGGCCAACTGACGCACCTCATCGGCCACAACCGCAAAACCGCGGCCCGCCTCTCCTGCTCGCGCCGCTTGAATCGAGGCATTAAGAGCCAATAAATTGGTCCGTGAGGCAATCTGAGAGACTACCGCGACAATTTTCGAGATTTCCTGGGAAGCTTCCGCCAAACGCTTGACTTTTCGCGCCGTTTCTGATACGGTCTCGCGGATTTGTAGAATTCCCGCCACGGTTCTTTCCACGGAATCACCCCCCTTCAGGGCGGTAATCGAGGAAGTGCGGGCGACTTCTTCGGCTTCCCTGGCGTTTTCTGCCACCCGTTGAATTGAGTCGGTCATCATCTGTACCGAATTAAGGGTGACGGCCAATTCCTCCGCCATCCGCAGGGCATCGCTAGACTGATTGCGGGCGAAAGATTCACTATTGGTACTGCCTTGATTCACCTGTTTTGCCGCTTTTTTCACCTGTCGGACAATTTCACGCAGGTTTTGGATAGTCAAATTAAAAGCATCGGCCACCGCCCCTAAAACATCGGCGCTTACCTCCGCTTCCACGGTCAGATCTCCCCGAGCCGCTCCTTCCACATCATCGAGAAGTCGAATCACTTGCCGTTGTAGGTCTTCCCGTTCCCGTTCCGTTTCGGCGGCGCGGCGTTGGGCTTCCGTGGTGGTAGTTACCACCACCCGAGCCATCTGATTGAAACGATTGGCCAGTTGACCGAATTCATCTTCCGAGTAGATCGTCGCTTTAGCGTTAAAATTACCTTCCGAGAGATGATCGAATTGGCTTTGCAGATCGTTGAGACTGCGCTTAATCTGACTAATTAGCAACTGTAAACCTAGCCAAGTCAGGGCCAGGGTTCCCAGTCCGGTTAATAACATCATGGTTAGTACCGGTTGACTGAAGGGGGAAAGACTGGCTGAGGCTGGCGGTTTCGGGGCCGGTTTGGGGGCAACATTTTCGGTTTTTGCCTGGCTATTCGGGGCTGGTTTGGCAGCCAAGAGCGTAGAAAGCCAAGAGGTGGTACTAACGGCAAAAATTATGATCACAGGGGTAATACCCGCTAAAGCCCCTAGGATTAGTTGTTTTTTGCCTAAAGAAGCGTTGACAAAAAAGCCTAATTTGCCCGGATTGACTTCCACCACTGGCTTGAGCAAGAGATCGGAGGCATGGGTAAGATGACTATCTCTTTTGTCATTGGGGGTTTTTAGACGAGAAGGATTAAAACTAGGCTCTCCCACACCAGAACTGGCATTAAGGCGCGCACCGGGTTCGGGGAGAAAACCACCACTTAAAGCTTCCCCCCCCGAAGGGGTAAATAGCTCCCAGTCCCCCAGTCCTTGAACCGTATCCGTCAGAGCCAGTGGGGAAAAACCGTCTAAATCCTCATCATTGAGTTCTGGTTCCCCAAAATCTCCGGTTTCGTCTTCCTCGTATCTTTTTTGAGTGACTCTGCCCTGATTAAGGCCAGTTTTTGCCCCTTGTGGGTGGGTCGATTCCAGGTCAATGGCAAAAGTGCTTTCTTCTAGGGTATCCCTATAGGATAACTCCTGATCTCTACCGGTCAGGGGATTTCCCCCCAGATCAGAGGAAACCATAAAAGTGGCTTCTCCCGTTGACCCTAACTCACCGTCCCACCCTTCCTCCAGCGAGTCAATCTCCGCCGCTTCTAAAAAGGGGAAAGGGGCTTCCCCCTCCGCCGAATCGCTAGACCACTGGGAACCGTGAGAGCCAGGGCCCGGCAGGGTAAGGGAACTAAAGGCGGTTTCCTCCGATTCCTCAAAATCATCGTCATAGGAATGGACTTTACTTACCGTAGGCTCGCTGGGATCCTCCTCATTGAAAAGACTACTATTCCAATCCAGCCCTTTTTTTTGTCCATCGGGGGCAGCCCCTTGCGACTTCCAGGAGCGAGAACGGTTAAAACTTTGACTTGGATCGAAAGCTGCCTCGCTGTAGGCAATGCTTTCCGTAGCAGCGATCGTAAAATCTCCCTCCTCGGCTTCAAAACGCAATTGCCGAATCTGATCGAGACCACGCTGGGCATAATCGGCTAGATCGGAACTATTGGGAGAATTTTTAGCCAATTGCAGCACTTTTTCGTAACGCTCCTCCGCCAATCTGTATTGTTGTAGTCCTAGATGAATGTGACCCTGTAAAAGCATGACATTGGCATCCTCGGGATACTTGCTGATCATCTCTTTGACAATGACGGCGGCATCCTCAAGGTTGCCCTGGCAATAGGCGGTGTTAGCCTTTCTATAGAGTTTTGCGTATTCTGTCCCTGACGGCATTTGCCCCTCCCCTAGTAAAGTTAAATGAAGTAGTTATAGCGTTTCCTGTTCGCACTAGGTACATTATCGATGTTGAAAAGCTTAATTAGCAAAGGTTTAAGTGTGCCACACAGGTGTGAGAACCGCTATAGTAGTTTAGAACTCTTGCAAATTAATTATATGTTATAATGATGGGTTAACTAATTTTCCCCAAAAAATTAGTTAATCAGTACATTTGTCCTGAATGAAAACTTGA
>NZ_JASJFB010000151.1:0-10254 GCF_030065455.1 Microcystis sp. M53602_WE12
TAGGTAATTGACCACCTGAAAATGGGTAAAACCCCACACCCCACACCCCACACCCCACACCCTGCCCCCACGAAAAACTTTTTCAGCAGCCCCTATTTAGGAGGATTATTAGGGGAAAGTGAGAGGAAAAACCTCCCTCAAATGGCCAATAATGCCGTCGGAGTAGTTTATAACCGATTACATCACTTTATTTTATCTTGGTGTTTTGTGCCTATACATTTATCCTGTGGCATAAGTTAACTGGGGGACTGCAAAGGCGGTGGACGAATCGACCTTTAAACACTTTTGTGGAAGCTTTGGAAGCTTTTCGGACAGCGATGTCTTTTCGTTTCTTTAGGTGGCTGACCGAGAATCAGGATGTGTTTGCCGCTTATCAAGCCAGTTTCGGCTTTGTTTGGGCTTAAAATTTGTTTAAGTCCCATTAGTCAAAAAGTTCTCACCCAACAACTGAGGGAATTAGAGTTAGATGGACTGATTCACCGAGAAGTTTATCCAGAAATTCCTCCCAAAGTTGAATATTCTTTAACCGCTTTCGGAGAAACCCTGAAACCGATTATTCTGGAAATGCACCAATTAGGAATTGAGAAAAATGCCAGACTTTAAGGTTTCAAATTTCCTCCTCGAATAAACCAAGTAATTGTGGCACTGGTAAAAGCAGTGATAGCGACAATAGCTATTTGTTTCCAGTTTTTTAATTCCCCAACTTTCTCGATTAAATCGGGAATTTTTTGGGTTAATACTGCTTGGGATTGAATTGTTCCTTCAATTTTAGCCGTTATAATTTTCACTTCCGTGATTTCTTTGTGTAGGTTAACAAATTGCTTGTTATTTTCTTCTCTCAGGGTTTCTAGTTGTTTGCGATTATCTTCCTTTAGCGTATCAATTTGCTCGCGGGTTTCTTCTCGCAGGGAACTTATTTGCTCGCGGGTTTCTTCTCGCAGGGAAATCATCTGCTCGCGGTTTTCCTGTCGCATTGCCGAGAGTAAGTCTTTCAATTCTTGAATATCATTGCTAGTAACAGTAGTCATACAATTAACCCCAAGAGAATCTATTTAACCGGCACTCTTTGATTTTATTATATTTCACCTACGCTAAAAAGGTCAAATTCATCAAATTTAATTACCTCGGAGTCAGGATAACGGGTATCAAAACGATAACTGCTCACGGTTGCTTTTTCTGTATCTAAAATGCTAAAAACCGTCAGATCATTACTGGCAATATAGGGTAAAGGTTGATTAACCCAATCCACTAGAGGAGCAATATTCGGGATAATTGCTTCTAATCCATTAGGATTACCGATGGCTGCATAATTTCTATCGAGGGGTACAGGACGTTTTTTATCACCTAAATAAGCAGCATAACTATTACCAACGTTAGAAGATTCGAGAAAATTCATACCCTTAGGACTAAGAAAACGATTCCATAAATGAGAATGACCATAAAAAACTAAATTAACCTTGGCTGATTCTAATAAGGGAATTAGATCACGAATAATATAATCATTTTCTTGGGGATAATCATAACGTACTGAGCTAACTTTTCCCGTGGTATCCCGTTGAATTGTCGGCACGGGATCGGTGTAGGGTGGAACGATATTTCCTCCTAGGGTATGGGGAGGATGATGAAACATAACTACTTTATATTTAGCCTCTTGAAATTCTCGACTATTTAACTCTTTTTCTAACCATTGATATTGAGGACTACCCTGAGCAATTGGCTCAAAAATATGCTGACCGTAACCCCAGCGGTCGGGTCTATCTAAATCTCTTTGATTTTCGTAATATCTTCCCGTTGCACTGGGTTCTAAATTGGGATTTCTCCAGATATTAGTAACATATAAAACCACTAAACGAATATCGCCAAAGGTTAGAGAATAATATTTATTTTGAGGCAAAGAAAAAATTTCTTCGTAGGTTTCTGTGTTGAAAGCATTATTTTTTAACCAGGTTTCATTAATTACTGCTGTATCCTCTGCTAGTTGTTTAGCAATAAACTGAGGAATAGCATCTTCAAACTGTTCATTTAAACCTATAGAAGTAGAAAATCTGCCCATAACTTCATGATTACCAATAGCAGGAAATAAGGGCGCATTTTGAATAATTTCTCCCCCTTTATAAATAGTCTGAATACCATTCTTTGTCAGAGTATAATTGGCACGACCTTGTAAACAGGGAAAGAATGCCCCACCGCGAATATCATCAAACCATTCGGAAGCTCGATCGGGTATATTAACTAAATCTCCTGCTAAAAAAACTGCATCTACCTGTCCAATAGTTTCGCTAACTTTTTGTAAATTAGCGGCAGTCATGGGCATTAATTGATGATCGGAAGTGAGCAGAATTTTGAGATTAGTTCCTTTTTTGGGTCTTGGGGTAAGGGTATAAATATCACTTCTAATCGCTGTATTTTCCTGAAAACTGGTGACTTGATAGGGAATCCTTTCCCCGGGATTTAAATCAGTAATTTCGGCCTGATGTCGCCAGATTTCTCGAGCGGTTAAAGATTGATAAGCTTCAACGGTTCTCGATTTTGCATCTTCTCTAACTCTAGTTAATTTGCTAGTGCGAGCGAGGGCAATTTTCTCTAGTTTTTCCCCGTAGCGCACCTGATGACGAGTGCCAAAAAATTCCGTAAACCAAATCACTTGTACTGATGTTTCGGTGGGTAATTGTAAAAAAGGTTCGGTTAAAAGTTGATTCTTGTTCATTGTCGCTAAAAGATAACTGCTGTGCTGCATTTAAACGGTCTTAAGGAGTAATTGAGATAGTCCACAGCTTAACCGGCAATAACTGGCAGATTCCCTATTTTATCGGCTAATGTAAAACCTTAGACTCTAACTGCTGCTGTTGCCAGAGATTTTGATAGACCCCAGGTATTGCGATTAACTCCTCGTGGGTTCCCATCTGGACAATTTCTCCGCGATCCATGACAAAAATGCGATCAGCAGTGGCAGCGGCCGATAATTGATGGGAGATAAAAATCACGGTTTTTTGGCTTTCTTGGCTGATATTTTCCAAAATAGCTGTAGCCGTTTGATTATCGACGCTAGATAGGGCATCATCAAGGATTAAAATCGGTGCTTGGATGGCTAAAGCGCGCGCTAAAGAGGCCCGTTGACGTTGACCACCGGAAAGAGTAATCCCACGTTCTCCCACTAAAGTTCCGTATTTTTGCGGGAAATTCTCGATTTCCTCCTGAATTCTCGCTTGTTTGGCCGCCGATTCCACTGCCGAAAAATTCAGCAGCGGATCGCCATAACGGATATTATCTTCAATGGTGGTACTAAATAAAAAACTTTCTTGGGGAACATAAGCGATCGCTTTTCGCAGCTCTTCCAGGGCAATTTGAGTGACATCTTGATCATCAATAAATAACTGTCCCTCAGCAATATTCAAAAGACGGGGAATAGCGTTAGCAAGGGTAGATTTTCCCGATCTGATCGCACCGACGACCGCTACCGTTTCCCCCGGATTAATGGTAAAAGAAAGAGATTTTAAGGCGGGTTCCTTAGCATCAGGATAGAAAAAAGTCAAGGCTTTGGCGGTAATTTTTCCTTGAATATTTTTTAAGTGAATACAATCGGCATTGTCTTTAATTTTAGCCTCGGCTAATAGGATAGTTTCCAGGCGATCTATACTCACTTCTCCCTGTTGGTAGGCAGTAATAGTGAAACCTAATAAAGCAGTGGGAAAAACTAATCTTTCTGCCAAAATTAACAGAGCAATAAAGTCCCCAATGGTGATATTACCCGCTATAATTTGTCTAGTACCGAGAGCAAGCAACGCCAATAAACTGACATAGGCCAAAGCTTCAATCAGGGGAAAAAGAAAATTACGAGTCTGGACTAAATCTAAATTAGCCTGTAGTAATTTGCGATTTCTTTGCTTAAATGCTCGGCGCTCGTTACCTTCTTGGGCATAAATTTTAATCAGAGTAATACCACTCATATCCTCTTGAATTAAATCGCTCAGATGCGAGAGTTTTTCTTGTACTTTTTTCTGTTGCCGCTGCAGACGACCACTAAATAACTGCACAGCAATTAACATCAAAGGATAGACAGAAATAGCGGCGATTGAAAGGGGAATATGAATCGCTAACATTACGGGCAAAGTTAACCCATAGGCAAAAAAAGTATTGGCTAAACTGAGTAAAGCAAAACCCACCAGACGACGCACATTATCCACATCGCTAGTGGCACGGTTGATTAAATCTCCTGAAGTTTGCCGAGAAAAATAGGCAGGTTCAAGGGTTAATAAATGCTGAAAGATTTTTTGTTTAAGCTCGAACTCTACCTGACGACCGATCCCGAATAACAATACTCTGGAAATCATGCGGATAAACCACATAATCGAGGCTAAAGCGACAATTAAAATCAGATAATAAATGATTTTTTGAAAGTCAAAGGATTTACTCAAATCATCGATGCTATCCCGGATTAAAAGCGGTATATAAACACCCAAAAGATTAACAATAAGCAGAGCAACTACCCCCCCAGTTACTATTTGCCAATGGGGACGTAGATAATTTGCTAGTTTTTTAATGCGAGAATAAGCCATATTCAGTTATCAGTAATCGGTGATCAGTTATCAGTTAGAATAGGGAACAGGCAAAAGGGGGAATAGATAATCAGTGGATTATGAGATGCGGCCACATTTCCCACCCAAGAATTTTTATTTTTTCTCCTTAACATTAGAACCAGCCTTGGGCGGTTTACCGGGGGGCTGATCAATTTTAGCTTGATAGCCGTACCGCCAGAAGTGAAGATAATCTGGTCTGAATTGGCATTAATTAACCCTGCTACCTGTTCTCTGGCCATTTCGATGACTGTCGCCCTATCCTGTCCCCAACTGTGTAAACTGGAGGGGTTGCCCCAATGATGCCGGAGAATAGTGGCAACCCGCTCGATCACTTGGGGATGAGTGGGGGTAGTGGCACTATAGTCAAGATAAATTTGCATTATTTTACAATCTGAGAAATGAGAGTCAAGACAGGCAGCTATTCTCAGTTTAGCCGTTTAAGAGATTAGAAAACGGTTTTCCTTAAGAAACCCGGTTTCTGGGTTGTTGAGAAACCCGCTTTCTGGGTTGTTGAGAAACCCGCTTTCTGAGTTGATGATGAGAAACCCGCTTTCTGGCTTATACTAAGCGTCAGAGGGTTTACAGGGGTTAAGTTATGACAGGAATTGAAACAACCATTGTAACGGCATTGACTAATAATTTTATTGGTCAAATGATTAAATCGGGGTGGGAGGGTATTAATAAAAATGAGTTATTGAATAAAGATGTCGGGCAGCTTATCAAAGAAGGAAAGTATCTTTTTTTGCGGGAATATACTCAACGTTACTGGGATCGGCACGGCATGATTAAGGTTTTAAAAATGTCTAAGCCGATGGATTTGGAGTCAATTTATATTAATGTCAAATGTTTGGGTAATTTAGTCAGGGATTATTATGATGAAAATTTAGAAAATAAATATCGTGAGAGTAAGCAGCGACGGTTTAACTTTAGGGATGATGGTAAAAAAGATGGTTTACTTTTGGCTAATCAAGAACAATATTTAATGGTACTTGGTGATCCCGGTATTGGTAAATCTACATTTTTGCGAAAAGTTGGTTTAGAAGCTCTCAAGGGAAATAAAGGCAGTTATCAGCATCCTCTAACACCTGTTTTACTGGAGTTGAAAAACTTTAAAGAAAACGAGATTAATATTCAGGCATTAATTGAAGAGGAGTTTAAAATCTGTGGTTTTCCCAATGTGGAAAAAAATATTAGCAATAAACTAGAAAAAGGGGAATTACTAATTTTATTAGATGGTTTGGATGAAGTGCCAACAGCTAATGTGAATAATGTAATCGAGAAAATCAAAGATTTTGTAGATAGGCATCATAAAAATCGTTTTATTCTCTCCTGTCGCACTGCTGCTAGAACTCATCTTCGACAATTTACCGATATTGAAATTGTCGAATTTGATGATCAGCAAATTCAAAGTTTTATTGAACATTGGTTTAGTTCGGAATTAGATCGGAAAAATGAGACGGCTAAAAATTGTTGGGAACTGTTGCAAAAGGAGGAGTATAAAAGTGCAAAAGAGTTAGCCCATACACCGTTATTGTTGACTTTTTTGTGTTTGGTTTATGATAAAAATCAATCTTTTCCCACAAATCGCAGTCGCCTTTATCAAGATGCGTTACGAATTTTATTGGAAACATGGTCAGCCGAAAAACGTTTACCTAATCGCGGTTTAGTTTATGAAAATCTCAGTATTGAGCAAGAAGAAATTTTGCTATCTGAAGTCGCTTATCAGAATTTTGTAGCAGATAAACTTTTTTTAGAAAAACGAGAAATTGTTAAGCAAATTAAAGATCACCTTAAACAAAACTTAAATGCTCCGCAACATTTAGACGGAGAAAAAGTATTAAAAACCATTGAAATTGAACAGGGAATTTTAGTAGAGCGGGCGAGAAATATCTATTCTTTTTCTCATTTAACCCTTCAGGAATACCTCACGGCTCAGTATATCTATGATAATGATTTGATTGAAGAAGCAGTTAAGAATTATGTAACAGAAACTCGTTGGCAAGAGGTGTTTTTGTTAGTGGCGGGTTTGATGCGAGGGAAAGCCGATAAATTGTTATTAGCAATGGAGAAAGAAGCCCATAATTATCTTAAAACGCCCCTCGGTCAAAAATTAGTGCCGATTTTACAATGGGCAGATGAGATGACTAAAGATTCTGTTGATAGTCCGATTAAACCTGTAGGAAGAAGAGCGCTCGCCTATTGGCTCTTCATCGCCTACGCCAAAGTCATCCCCAACGTCATCGGCATCGGCACCCTCATCGGCATCCCCATCACCCACAGCATCATCATCGCCTACGCCTACGCCCCCGAGATCGCCTACAACATCTCTGGTATCCTCTTTACCTTCAACTTCATTCATGAGTTTGTCCGGTTAGTTAAATTATTTGCTCAGTATCGAATTGTTTCTAGGGTTAATTTTTTCCAATTAATCGCTGATTTAGAAGCTTTAAAACAAATTATTCCTGATGATAAAGCAACTAGAAAAGAACATCAAGAATTTTTTTATCAATTATTTAAAATCTCGAATACTGCTTTTAATTTAACGCCTGAATTACTTAATTTATCCACCCGCCAAGAAATTAGCGAAATAGACAAGCATTATTTTTATATTAATCGCCTGATTCTCGACTGCCAAAAAGTGGCTGTTAATATTTCCCCTACCGTCTGGCAAGAAATCGAAGAACGAATGCTCCGCGTTCCTTAACTTCTACTTTTTTTCTCAAATTTTGCCTTTCCAATTGGATGAGATTAGCGAATATTAACACTATGAGGATTGGGAGCTTCAAAAACCTTGCATTACCATTTTTATAGAACATAGGGTTTGCTGAAAAAGTACGGGCGAAGCATTCGGATAGAAAATCTACGGTTTCACCGATAAGTTATTGTCCGAATGCTTCGCCCCTACAGGACGCGGAACCATGAAGACGCAAGGTTTTGAAGCACGATTCTCTCAGAATCTTGCACCTGTTTCGCTCGTAAAGCCACAAAACCCCTATCTTGCCTACATTTCACATTTATTCAGCAAACCCTATTTATTGGCGGTAAGACGATAACTTGAGACTGACTATCATCAACTGTATAGATAACCCGATAGTCTCCAACGCGGAAGCGATACTTCCCAGCAAATTCTCCCTTTAATGCTTTAATTTGAGGGTGATTTTTCGGTGTTTCTTGAAGGAGTTTTAAACACTTAGCAATCTTCTTTTTTAAGATTGGATCCGCTTCAGAATAAACTTTATTTGCTTTAGCTGTCAAACGGACTTTATAAGTCATCTCAGCTTTCCCAATCAATGAGAAAACCTGATTGTAAATCCATTTCAGCTTCTTTCAAATGTTCCATAATATTCGGGATTGCTCTAATTTCTTGCGTTGCCTTTTCACTTTCTTTATCTGACAAATAAGCGGCAAATTCTAGAATCATCTTTAAATTTTCTACTGATAGGGTTTGTATATATTGTTGAATCTTTTGCTGCATTAAATCGACCTGTACTAATGTTTCAGAATCTAAAAAATCTTCTGGAGTCGAGGGATTTACTTCAACGTTAGTTAGAGTCATATTTAATCAAGTGCTTCTCTCAAGTTTATTATTTGTATCTTAGCGTGTATCCTGTCTCCTGACTCCTGACGACCGACTCCTTACCCCACAGTTAACTTTACTTTTGTCCAACTACTTAAGACTGCGAATGTATGAAAACGCATCAATTGGGCAAAAGCTCAACGATGCGTTTTTAAGTTCCAAAAACCGCTATATTTGTAACCCAAAACAAATTAATTCTGATTAGGGTCAGTGGCTGCGGCCATTTGCATTCTCTGCACCAGATTATCGAGGGCTAATTCTAGATGTAAACCGGCATCTACGGCGGTCCAACCCTGTTCCGTTAGGTGTCGCCATTCAAAGTGTAGGTGCGGACCAGTAGAAAGTCCCGTACTACCCACACGACCGATAACCGCACCCTGTTCCACCCATTCTCCCGGTTTGACGGTAATTTCCGAAAGGTGGGCATAACGAGATTCTTGACTACCATCGAGGTGACGTAAAATCACCGTTAATCCGTAACCTCCTAACCAGTCGGCGGTGGCCACTTCCCCTGCGTAGGCGGCTAATACAGGTGTTCCCATAGGTGCGCCTAAATCAGTACCCGCGTGCATGGCCCGATTCCCGCTGACTGGATGATTTCGCCACCCGAAAACCGAGGTAATTTGGGCAGGAAGGGCGAGGGGAAAGAGTAAATCCGTGCGTTGAGTTGGGTTAGAATCCGTGGGACTTAAACGGGTGGCCCGCTCATAGGTGGTCGCTTCGCTGATTGCTTCCACTTCTGCGCGAGTCACCGGGGCCAAAGCTAATTTTACGCCATTCCATTCCGGGGGATTGAGGGCCACCACCTGACTTGGAATCACCGTCGGGGCAGCCAGACGTACCGGGGCGCTAGAAGCCACGAGAGTGGGGGCATAACGACCCAGGGAATTATTAGCGATAACCGGCTGATTTCGGGGCTGCCGTCCTACCCGCACGGCTGGATTAGGATTGAGACGCACCCGGGCCAGATTAACCGGGGGTAAGGGTTTGGCCACAGTGCTGACCGGCTGACGACGGGGGGACCGGGCCGCCAGATTACAGCTACCTCCTACCAGTTGACCATTTTGGGCGATCGTTTGGCAACCACTGCGGCGCTCGGTGACGACAACGGAACTGGGGGGGTTAAAGTTTCTGGTATCGATAAAGTTATTTTTACCGCCGGCCCGGGGGGCAAGGGTAGGCATATCGGTTTGATGGTTTTCGGGGATAGCCAGACGGGGGGCAGGATTAGTATTTTCTTTGATAACGGGGGCTTTCAGAGTCGGGGCGGCATTTTCCACCACTGGGGTTTCGCTGCCAGTTTCGGAATTAGCGATCGCATTGGGAGCAAGAGTAATCAGACCGCTGATTACTAAACCGAGACCACTGCATAAACTCAGCTTCTTTTTTAAGGATTTTCCGAGAAAAAGTTTCAATATCACCGATGAAGGATACATAGGGCGGCCTCACTTCTCACAGTTTAGTCAAAAAAATATTTAGACTCAATTATAGCCGAGACTGACCCTACCCGCCGGTAGATAGATTTCGCTACTGGCATTGTCCGAGGTGAGTTTAACTTTTAATTCCCCTTGATCGCTTACCCCCGTTATTATGCCCTGATAGCCCTCGAAAACTATCTTTTGACCAAAATTGGCAAAAAGTTCTAAGTAGGAGGCTAATAAGGCTTTTATGCCGTGATTACAGTAATATTCATAGCCGTATAGGATAGCATCGCTGGTGACATCGGTTAATTGAGCGATCGAGGTGATTTTATTGCCGGCCAAAGCTTGTAAATTAATGCCCGTGGGGGGGACGGGATTAGCCCAATTGATGCCCACTCCGATGACTGCTTGCGGGATGTTTTGGCCTTGAATACGGGTTTCTAGGTTAATTCCCCCTAGTTTGCGCCCTAATAGGACTAAATCGTTCGGCCATTTGATTTTAACGGGTATTTCTTGACAATTCAGGTGATGAGCGATGCCCCAAACTGTAGCGAGAACGAGATGGGCAGATTTATCCACCTCTAAATCCAGATTTAACGCCAAAGATAAATATAATCCTCCCGGTTCAGAAATCCACTCCCGTCCCCATTGTCCTCTCCCGGCACTTTGTTGACTAGCA